>DATGCB010000260.1:0-12684 GCA_035312365.1 Eudoraea sp.
CCTACACTACGGAAAAAGAAATACCTCAATACATCCATTGGAACTGGAAATTCAGCTCGTCCCCCTTTTTCAGGGGGAGGTGGTCTTGGCGAAGCCAAGAGCGGAGGGGGATTTTAATATTGGTCATGACACGAATAAAGTACCAAATTCAATTCCTCTTGTTGGTCAAGGGGAGGTGGCCTGAGCCAAGGGCGAAGGACGGAGGGGTTGAAGAGCCGGATGAAGCGTCGGCAATGTTCTCTTCATTTCTTTTGCTTGCCCAGGGCCGAAAGGAAAACGTACGGTGTACGTTTGGATTGAGGAGCCAGTTGGAGCGATGGTTTTTTCTCTTCATTTTCTTTGCTCATCCAAAGAAAACGAAGCAAAAGAAAAGATGCCTTATCCGAGGAATTTTTCGACCAATGTCGAAAACCAGCTTTAAAACTCCGCGCTCTCCGCCTACTGGCGGACAGCTGAATCTCGGAGCTTTTAAAGCTTATTCTGCGGATAAGGAAATCCATTAATTAACGAGATTTTTATATCACGTCCTATTTTTCCTTTCGTAACCAAGCGCATAGATTTCAGGTATGGAAATAATTTGAACGGAGAATTAAAAAAAGTAAATCTTAGCTCCTCCCCTTAGTCAAGGGGAGGTGGCCTGAGCCAAGGGCGAAGGACGGAGGTGTTGAAGAGCCGGATGAAGCGTCGGCCTATTTTTCTTTTGGAAGCAAATCAAGGGATTTGTACTAAGGATCAAGCAAGTTGTCCATGGAGCATTTTGTGAAACAAAAGCGGCCCGGGCAGCGCTGCATACAGAGTGCAGGTAAATTTCAAGAAATAAGGAAAAAAGGAAATCTTCTTCACTCAGCAATCTTCCCATCGATATAAAGGTGTTCTACCTGAACCCATGGAATATCTGCCTCGTCGATTTTCAAAATATCTTCCCCGAGGATGACAAAATCTGCAAATTTACCCACTTCGATACTGCCTTTTTCATTTTCCTCAAAATTGGAATAGGCCGCCCAAATAGTCATGCCCCTTAACGCTTCCTCCCTCGACAAAGCGTCCTGCATTTGAAATCCGGCTGAAGGGAATCCTTCCAGGTCCTTCCGTGCAACTGCCGCATAAAATGTAAAAAGTGGATTTACGTCTTCCACCGGGAAGTCGGTTCCCAGGGCCACCCTTCCGGAGGCCTGCAACAGCTGTCTGAAAGAATATGCCCCCTTCATTCTTGCCTCACCCAAACGCTCTTCAGCCCAATACATATCACTGGTGGCATGTGTTGGCTGAACGGAGGGAATAATATTTTCGTCGAAATAATTGAAATCAGAGGGAGCAACCACCTGGGCATGTTCCACTTTCCAGCGCCTGTCTGTCTTCCCCTCTAAAGCCCTTTGATATGCCCTGAGCACCACCACATTGGCCGAGTCACCAATGGCATGAGTGTTCATCTGAAAATCGGAAGCGGCGATACGTTGTGCCAGGTTTTCAATCTCGCCTGCCGGGGTTATCATTGCTCCGTAATGACCGGGTTGATCGGAATAAGGCTCTTTTAACGCAGCGCCCCGGGAACCCAGTGCCCCATCGCCATACACTTTTACAGCACCCACATGTAATTTGGAGGTTTTGACCACCCCGGTGTTCAGATAATGGTCAAGATCTTCCGGGGTATTACTGATCATCGCATATACCCTGATAGTAAGATCACCGGTCTGTTGCAGGCTGTCGATCAGCTCTATGGTAGACCTGCTAAGGCCGGCGTCGTTGACAGTCGTCAGCCCATTTTCGAAGCATATCTGTTCGGCACTTTTCAGGGCCTCTATACGGGCGGTCCTGTCCGGCGGTGGCATAATATCCTCTATCAATTGCATAGGGCTGTCTATCAGAACCCCCGTTATGGATCCCCACTTTTTTACAATTTCACCACCTTCAACGCTGGTGCGCCAATCTATTCCGGCCAGGTCCAGGGCCTTCTGATTGACCAGAAGTGCATGACCGTCGATGCGACGGAGGGCTACGGGAATTTCAGGGAACAACTCGTCGAGTTCTTTTTTCGTAGGAAACTCCTTTACCTCCCAGTCATTCTGGTCCCAACCCCTTCCCTGAATAAATTCTGACGGATTTTCTTCCTGGAATTGTTTTACCCGGTCCAATACATCCTGGTAACTTGTTGTCCCACTGAGGTCCACGACCTGTTCATTAAGGCCCAGGCTGTAAAAGTGACAATGGGCATCAATAATCCCGGGAATGATGGTCTTACCATCCGCATCCACAATTTGGCCAGCAGTATATTTTTCCCGAATGGCTATCGCATTTCCAATGGCCAAAAACTTGCCATCCCGCACAGCGAAGGCATCGGCTTTTGAAAAGGATTCATCGACCGTGTATACATTCGCATTCAGGACGATAAGATCTGCTTCTTCTTTGGTCAGTTCGCATGCAAGCAACACCAAAGCAAGACATATTATGAGCTTTTTCATTTTGGTTCTCGTATTACATCAAATCATCGGGGAACATCATTGCGCACGGATGGTCAGCAATTGCCCGATTTTCTCATGGACAAATGGATCTGGCGATCGTTATTTCCTCCTTGTCCCCTGCAAGGCAAATACACCGTCAGGGGAAATGCTTTCACCGGTAAAAGTATCCACATCCATGGTAAGGTTAACATCGACCAATTGACCTTCAATTGAAATTGAAAAGGACAATTTATATTTCTTTACCTGCACATTTTGTGCCTCCAGGGTGCCATTTTCCAGGGCTACCCGTACCATATGCTGACGGCGTTTTTTTGTAACATGCAACACCCCCCTGCTGTATTCCGGAGGGACGTCCTTTACCGTATAATCCCAGACACCCGTCCATTTTGCTCTTTTGACAACGGGTAAAATTTCAAGGTAGTCCGGCATTCTGTCCTTAGCCTGCATCGGCACGCTCAACGAGAGAACAATTGCCATCGTGAAGAATGACAAATATTTTAAAATCAGTTTCATTTTAATACTATTTAGGTCAACTGCTAAAAGTACAGAATTATTTTTGTTTTCCATCTCGTAGGGTTCCCCTTGCCCCCGTCATTTTTTTCGCCCTCGCTGCCCTTTTTCGCGGATCTTTACATAGATCAGTTTTTTCCGGCCCCTGGAATCCTCCCTCCTTTCAATTTCGAAACTATTGATAGCACTGATCAGGGGTGTTAGTTTTTGAAAGCCATAATTACGGGAGTCAAAATTTGGTTGCTTTTTTTGAAGCAAACTGCCAACATCCCCTAAAAAGGCCCAGCCGTCATCATCCGCCAGATCCTCTATGGTGCTGGAAATAAGTCGTATTTCCTTCGGGGTAATCTTGTCAATGCTGCTTTTCGCTTCCGACTTTTGAGACCGGTCCTGAGCGCTATCGTCCGAATCCTGATTCTTCAGGATCTCGAGATAAATGAATTTGTCACAGGCCGCTATAAACGGATTTGGAGTTTTCTTTTCCCCGATGCCAAATACCTGCATCCCGGCTTCCCTTAACCTGGTGGCCAAACGGGTAAAATCACTATCACTGGAGACCAGGCAAAAGCCGTTGACCTCTCCCGTATACAGAATATCCATGGCATCTATAATCATGGCGGAATCGGTCGCGTTCTTTCCAGCCGTATAGCCGTACTGCTGAATGGGCGTAATGGCATTTTCCAAAAGCACATGTTTCCATTTACCAAGTCTGGGATTGGTCCAGTCACCATAAATCCGCTTAATGGTAGGATTCCCATATTTTGCAATTTCCTCCATCATTTCCTTTACATAGGCCGAAGGGATATTATCTCCATCGATAAGCACTGCCAGTTTTACATCCATAGTTTTATTCATGTGTTATTATCCCAAATCCAGGAATGTACTATCACATCGTCAAAATATCTGTGACTCCAATGTAAAGTGCCTCCCTGCAATGGTGGCAATGTAATGAATTTTGTAGCAGGAAGAGGTATGGGAATTCAGAATTTATCAGTGAACTTTAACAGACCCAACCGGCTGCTTCAGGATAGCAGCCAAAAGGGTACAGTCCATCAGAAACGGCGCCTCTGCCTTGTATTAATGAGGTTTTTTGGAGGTAATAATAAATTCAACCCTTCGATTCAATTTCCTTCCTGATTCCGTGGAGTTATCTGCCACCGGTTTGCTGCCCCCGTGGCCATGCCAGCTTATTCGTTCTGCGGGTAATCCCATTTGCATCAGATACCGGGCTACGGAATTACACCGGTTGGCAGACAGTACTTTATTGTAATGCTCCGTGCCTATGGTATCCGTATGGCCATCAATCGCGATAAACAGTGAACTGTCCTTTCTCAAATAATCGTAGATCTGCTCAATGTCCGTTTTTGCAGCTTCCAGCAATTCGTACCTGTCAAATTCGAATAATACACTTTTAAAGGTGTGTACTTTGTCCAGGGCAAAGGTCTGACCTTTAGCATCAATAACCGGGATTTGGGAATTCTGTGCAATTTCCCCGGCATTGGCCCTTTCCAGGGAAATCATATCTATATAGTAATATGCCCCTTGTTTTGCATACCTCTTGGTCTTGTATTTATGCGTTTTTGCGTTGTTCTTAAAATTGCCAATGGTCATAAAATTCTCGATTCCTTTGGCGACATACTGTGTACTTACCAAAATCCATTCCTCCGTGTCCCTATAAAAATTCGGGTAGCCGATCTCTGTAAAGTTAAAAGCATTGTTGCCATCCTTATATAAATGCATTTTAGAAAGGACTTTTTTTATGGGAAAATCGAGCTGCTTTTCAGAAAATAAGACGCCAAACTCCCGCACGGCAAAGTCTGAACGCTCGGCCAGACTGACATAAAATGAAATCCGGTACGTTTCGCCCTTTATCAGGGAACGGACCAGCGGTACCTGAATGTATTCCCGGTAATCATCCGGGGCGTATAAATACATCCCCGTGTACCCTTCCCCGAAATCTGCAGGTTGCTTTCCGTTAAAATTTTCGGGGGTACCCATGGCTTTACTGCATGAGTTAAAGTAATCTGTGGATCCGGAAGTCGGGGTGGACCAAAAGCGCACATCCGTATTGAAATTGCCAAGGCTTACCGGACACTCAGCATACTCTTCGAAGCTGGGATTCTGTATCAAATTTTGAGACATTCCCAACCCGCTGCCAAAAATAAATGCGAGTAGCACACTATTTTTTGCCGGTATATGCTTCATCTGCAGACGCTTAATAATCCCCTCTAAATTAAGGAATTATAAGACAGTCAGGTGTAGATATCGGCAAACGGTCGCTTTAACAGATGTCTTGCAGCGGTTTAATCCTCCCGTGTTCTACCGGTATATGTCGGGTGTACAACGCATTATCGTGTTAAATCCTCCATTTGGAATAATGAGACAACTTGGTTAAGTTTGATTACATCTCAATCCATAGCCTATGAAACCCTTATTATTAAGAATTGCATCTTTCTGTTGTATTTTATTTTTTTCAATGACCCTTCAGGCTCAGGAGTATTATCAGTTAAAGATCTACAGTTTTGAAAGGGAGGTACAGGAAGGGATCACCGACACCTATTTAATGGATGCTTATATCCCCGCGCTTAAACGCCAGGGAATATCCCATATCGGAGTATTTAAACTCAGACCCGATTACAAGACGCCCTCCGATAAGACCTTTGTTTTGATCCCTTTTTCAAGTCTTGAACAATTTGTAAACGTGGAAACAAAACTTGCAGGTGATAGCGCTTATCTCAATGCCGGGAAGGAATACCTTGAAGCCTCCCATGAACAGGCCCCTTACCACCGGATTGAATCCATCTTAATGCGTGCATTCAAAGAAATGCCAAAGATGAGGCCTGCTTCGCTTGAAGGTGACAGAAAAGAGAGGGTATATGAATTGCGGAGCTATGAATCGCCCAATGAGGCTTATTATAAAAGAAAAGTCCATATGTTCAACGAGGGTGGGGAAATACCTTTGTTTGAATCCCTGGGCTTTAATGCCGTATTTTATGCAGATGTAATCTCAGGTGGCCAGATGCCCAATCTGATGTATATGACTACTTTTAAAGATATGGAGACAAGGGATGCCCTGTGGAAGGATTTCTTTGATTCAGAAAAATGGGGGGAGATCAGCGTTATGCCACAATATCAGAAAACCGTTTCCCATGCAGATATTATGTTGCTTTATCCAACGGCTTATTCGGATTATTGAATGGTGCTGTCGGTATTGAAACCCACAGGTAGCTGTTCACTGCTCCCTGGTAATGCTTACTGGTCATTGATGCTTGTCTACAGATAAGGGCCCACTGGCCTATAAACAAATTGGGAATAAAGAAATTTATCCGGATCCCCGCGTAACAGGTTTATTTTCCATGATAATAGGTAAGGTCATTTCCCCCTTTGGCACGGGATTGTTTTTTATGACATGGGGCCTCAGATCTGGGTGCTGTCTCGGCTCCATTTTCCTTCTCTGCAGGCGGATCTTCAATACCATAATTTGTGAGCGCATAGATGACAATGACCGGAAGAATCAGTAATATAACGGAAGTGATGTAATGCTGTTTTTTCACGATTGTTGCTATTTATGATTGATGAACTTAAAAGGTAAAGATTTATTTCCTGCCCGCCTGCCATTTTAGGAAAAGTTTAATGAAATTCCGGCATAAAAATATCCTGATATGAGCGTAAGGTGCCACAAAGTTTCAGCAATCGGAACAAAAAAAATGCATGGAAAGTACCAAAAACCTTGATAAAGGGCTGGATATTTAAAAATCGAACTTATAGGTAACCCCTCCCAACACCTGCAGGCCCTGAACCCCGAAATTGGCCCAGCGTTGATATTGATTGTTTGCAATATTGCTCGCCCTGGCAAATACGGAAAGTTGATCGTTCAACCGATACCCCAGATGCGCATTTGCATCAAAATAGGGATCCAGTGTAATGATCGTGGCCGGGAAATCCGACGGCTGTACATTCTGTACGACCGTTGAACTAAAATCCTCCCGTTCCCCGATGTAGAACAGATTAGCTCCCATAAACCATTGCTCGCCAATCTGGTAGTCCAAAAATACCGACCCTTTCAGGTTGGGAAGGTTCCAGGCCGGATTGCCGGTCTCGGTATTGTAATCATAGACCTCGGCATTTACCCCGAAACTAAAATTACGGTTGACATCCACATGCAATTCCCCGAAGATGCCCAGGGTCTTTATATCATCGTAAAATACTTCAAAGGAATTGCCGAAATAATATCCCTTTTCGTCATTCCTGAAATCATTCTGCGGATTCAATTTAAAGACAGGCCGTCGGTTTTCTGCCAAATACGATCCCTTTATATTGTAACTCATATTGGGCAACAACTGCCCTTTCAGTCCCACATAGGCATCGTACTGCTGATCTGTTGGTTGAATATTCAACGTAGGAGAAACATATGGGTTGTCCGCCACCAATTGGTAATAGGAATTCTGCTTGAGCTGCCCTTCTACCCCTCCGTATGCAATAGCCACTTCATCGAGCAGGCGATAGGATGCGGTGATCGTTGGATAAATGTAAAAATTGTTTTCACTGTTTTCGGTATCCATCCCAAACACAAAGTTGGCTCCGAGGTTCAGGGTCAGGTTATCCCTCAATACCAGCAGGCTGGGATTTACACCTGCCTGCACAAGGCTGTAGTTTACCTCCGGAGAATTGGCCGTATTGTTCACATCCGCATTCTTAAAGGTGCCGCCCACATAATCGATCTTCATTTTTATAGTGACCAATTCCTCCGTAACAGGTAGCTCAATAGTGGGTTGCAATACAGCCCTGTTCTCCCCCGATGCAACACCATCCCAAAACCTTCGGAACAGGATCTCGCCCCTTTTAAAAAACGAATCCTCCAAATTTATATGGGCCCCGGCCTCAGCATTAAAATAATTTTGTTTTTCATCGATGGAATTGATCGTAGCCTCGTCAAATACCCCCTCAGGTAAGCCATACCAGTTATAGAGCTGGTGCTGTAACCCAATATTGGCTCCCCAGTCAAAATCCCTGTCTCTTTTAGAGTAGGAAGCGTCTAATTTAGTGTTGTAAAAATCCGTGTCCAGGGGGGAGCTGTCAATATCGCCCCGTGAGGAATGATGGTTCAGCCCCAGATCGAGGCGCTCGTCACCACGGTCTATGTCGCGACTCGTATAAAAATCGAGCAAAGCATTGTTAAAGCTTCCCAGCCCAACGGAAGCATAGGAGTTATAAAGTTTCTCAGGCTTTGCCTTCTTCACCGTTGATGCCTTTCCCTTTGCCGGCGTAAATGTGGATGCGACCGGTACGGAAAAGATGTTATAGTTGATCTTCTTTTTCTGGAGGACAATTGAATCGTTCAGATCAGGTATTGACCTGATCTTAAATGCATCGGAAATGGTAGGGGAATACGGTTTTACCACGGTCACGGTTTCTGTCCCAATTTCGTCCTCTTCCTGCGAATACATCGCATGGCCTGTAAACAGCAATGCGCAGAGCAATAAATTAATGTATTTATACATAGGTGTTCTTCTCAAATTACCTTCCTTCCGGATTCACGGATGAATTTCGCTGTGCCTCTTTCGACTTTATGATCGACAGTTCTCCTTCTGCCCCGGCTACAATTTCCGGGTATTGCTGAAAATTGGATATCACGCTTTCAAGGATATAGGTAGCCTGGTAGGCGTCATCCAGCGCATAAAAGTTCTTTGCCATCAAAATTAAACCCTTCCCCCCCCATTCTTTGTAGGAGGAATAATCCTTGGCCAATCTTTGTACAGAAGCGTTGGAAGCCTCATATTCACCGGAGCGATTCTTAAAATAAGCATCAAAGTACAATGCCTCGGCGGCGGTAGCCCCGGTAGCGATCTTGAGGACCTCCGCATACGCCTGCTCCGCCCTGGTTTCATCATTCGTTGCAATGGCCGACCTTGCGATCATGATCTTGGCGTCGCTTTTAATACGGTTGTCAATGCTTGGCGTTGCCAGTACTTTTTCGGCATAGGCCAGTGTCTGGTCATAATTCTTTTGCCCGTAATACCCTTTCATCAGGTTGGATTGTGCAAAGGTCCTGTTTTGCTGGATATCTGCGGTAGCCTCAAGGCGTTCCAGAAATGGCAGGGCTGCGGTGTAATCGTCCTTCCCTATATAGATCTCACATACCCTGGTGAGCGACTGTTCGGCGTACTCGCTTGCCCCCCGGTCGGCTACAAAGGCATAGTGCTCAATGGCCCGATCTTTGTTGCCTTTGGCAAAATACAACTGAGCAAGATTGAAATTAGCGGCAATGGCATGGAGGCCGTTCGGAAATTCCCTGATATAGTTTTCATAGCCCTTGATCGCCGCTTCCTTTTTCCCTTCCAGGTTTTGCTTATCGGCAGATTCAAAGGTAGCGTTGTCCAATTCGGTATCGGTGACCTCAACAAAATCGAGATCCTGCACCCAGGCAGCATATTCGCTGACCCTGCCCATGTCTACATAGATCAACTTTGCAGTAGCTACAGCCTGAACTGCCTCCTGGGTATTGGGATGATCCCTGACCACAGTTTTAAATTTGGTCAGCGCCTGTTCGTTCCTGTTGGCATTGTAATGTACCAGGCCCTGGCGCAACATCGCCTGGGGGACCAGGGAACTTCCCTTGTACTCATTGATCAGCCGGTCGTAGGTCTGCATTCCCTGATTATCCATCCCGGCCTTTATATAGGAATTGCCAAGTTCAAACAACGCGTCATCCTTGAGAGAAGAACCCGGAAAACGGCTTACAAAACTATCCAGTTCTTCCAGCTTGGTGTCATTCTTATCAACAAATCCATAGCTCAGCGCCTTTTGAAAGGCGGCATAATCCTTTTCAGGGCCATTGGATTGGAGCGCCTTATTATAAGATTCGATAGCCGGCCAGTATTTGCTGGTTACAAAATAGCTATCTCCCAGGCGTACGAAAGCATCATTGCCTTTTTCACCGAAGGCGTTCTCATTAGAATATGCCTTGTAATGGGAGATGGCATTGTTATAATCCTTTAGTTTAAAATAGGTATACCCCAGGTGATAGTCGAGATCCTCCTGCTCGGGTGTCGATCTTGCCATAGGGTTTTCCCGAAATTTAAGGAAGTCTGTCAGGGCTACATCAAATCTGTTCAGCATATATTCAGACTCGGCTTTCCAGTAACTGGCCCTCGCTTTAAATAAGGCATCCTCTGCACTGTCCAGGGATTTTCTAAAATTCTCCACGGCCCCTGCGTAATCGGCATCTATAAACAACTCAACCCCCCTGTAAAAAGCAACTTTTTGATAGGTGGTCTTACTTGCGTAATTCCTGTTTTCCTCCAAAAGGGTCATGGCTCCATCAAAATTTTTGGAGGTTATATAGGAATCCACCAACAGTTCCTGCATTTCCTGTGTATGCGTATCGTTGGGATACTTCTCCAGATAGGCAGACAGGACCTGGGGTACATCTTCATATGCGTTTCCGATCTCATAGCTCAGCCGGGCATAATTTAAATAGGCATCTTTTTGAATTTCCGCACTAAAATCCATCTGAGAAGCATTGCGGAAGGCGTTCAGGGCTTCCTGCTTTTTATCGAGTTTCAGGTAACATTCTGCGAGATGGTAATAGGCATTCTGAGAAACACTGTTGGTGCCTCCGATGATCTTGTTGAATTGCTGAATGGCATTTGCAAAGTCCCCCTGCTTGTAGTAGCAATACCCCAGCAAATAATAATCCGTATTATTCCATTTGCCTCGTTTCCCCTTATATTGCTCAAGGTACGGAATGGCATTGTCGTATTGTTTGAGGTTGAAATAACTTTCGCCAATTATTTTGTTTAACTCTGATACTTCCTGCCGATCTGATTTCGGCAATTGTTTTTTGGCCAGGGCAATGGCTTCCTCAAACTTCCCGAGTTTAAAATTCATATCGGCCTGATAGTAAGAGAGCTTCTCATCGAGCAACTCCTGGTCCGTGATCTGGTCAAAGCGTTCATTGGCACCCTCATAATCGTCCTGCTGGTACGCGATATACCCCAGATAGTATTTGGCTTGTGAGCCATAGGTAGGCGAGATGGTTACTTTGCTCAGATAGCGCTCCGCATCCTTTGGTTTGTTGGAGGAGAACAGCGCATACCCCATATTGAAGTTAAATCGCTCCTTATCCTTGCGGGCCATGGAGCCCTGATCCACTTTTTGGTACCATTTTAGGGCATAGGGATATTTGCCGTTTTCGAAATAGTAATCGGCCACATCCAGGAAAGCCGAATTTCGTTTTGTTGAAGTTGGATAGCGCGCTACAAAATCTTCCATCAACCGGTCAGCGCCAAGTTGGTTCAGTCGCACCGCGGCATTCGCTACATAATAGGCACTGTTGGCTTCCGTTTCCAGGTCCGTTGTGCTGTTTTGCACTTTTTCAAAAATAGTTTGGGCCGCCTGGTATTGCCTGTCGTTGTACAGGGCCAGGGCATCCTGGTATTGCTTTTGGTCGTGCGTATAGATTTTGGATTCCTGGGCAATGCCAATGAGGGCAATTCCCATAATACAGAGTAGGAGCGCGGTTTTTTTCTGTCGCATAATGTTCTCTAGCAGTTAGAATTACCGTATTTCAAATAATAACGTCAAATATTGTTCCTAAGTATATAAAAGACCAAAA
This sequence comes from Eudoraea sp., assembly GCA_035312365.1. Lineage (GTDB taxonomy): Bacteria > Bacteroidota > Bacteroidia > Flavobacteriales > Flavobacteriaceae > JAFMPW01. The sequence goes on from DATGCB010000260.1 coordinate 11,587, forward strand.
GAAGAAGTTTTTGTTACAGCATGTGCAGTATTGACGGGGAACTTATTACTTTTATATCAACAAATGAAGCTATGAGCGAAAGCATATTAACACTAAAGGATGTGGCTGTTTTTCAGAAGGAAAATATGGTGTTGAATGATATCAGCCTGGAGGTTAAGGAAGGGGAGTTCGTTTACCTGATCGGTAAGACCGGGAGTGGTAAAAGCAGCTTTATGAAAACCTTGTACGCAGATCTGCCCATGCAACAGGGCAACGGGCGCATCGTTGGTTTTAACCTGAAAACCCTTGAGGAAAGGGATATCCCGTTTTTAAGGCGAAAACTTGGGATCGTTTTCCAGGATTTTAAATTATTGCCCGACAGGAATGTCAATAAAAATCTGCTTTTTGTCCTTAAAGCTACCGGTTGGAAGGATCCCGCAAAAATGGATGCCAAAATTGAAGAAGTACTGGAAAAGGTAGGGATGAAAACCAAGGGCTTTAAATTCCCGCATGAACTCTCGGGAGGGGAACAGCAACGTATCGCCATAGCCAGGGCGCTCCTCAATGATCCGGAGCTTATTCTCGCCGATGAACCCACCGGAAACCTGGATCCCCAGACCAGCGTGGAAGTCATGAAAGTACTGCAGGAAATCAATAAGACGGGGCGTACGATCCTTATGGCCACACATGATTACGCCTTAATTCTCAAATATCCTTCCAAGACCCTGAAATGTGATGGCAGTAAGGTATTTGAAGTGATCCAGAAGGCGGTTTAACCTGGTATTTTCGGTTATCCCACGGTAAAGCGAGATGCATCTCAGCTGAATCTAATTACCTTTGGTTCCTGTCCGCAGGGAAATTGAGAGGCACCATGTTTGTAATCCTCTTTGGTCCACTCTTGTAGGATATTTACAAATTCCCATTAAAAAAATTGACTTTAAAGAGCGATCTTCAAAATAATTTAGGATTGTTAAAGGAAAAAAATGTATTTTCGAAAGGCTTTTATCGTTCAGATCTAAGGGCGACCTATTGCATAACTGCATTTTGTATTCCTCCCGAAAAACTGCCTTGATCCAAGGAAAGCCTTTGGCTTGAAAATGTTCTATTTAATTATTTAAA
>DATGCB010000261.1:0-2542 GCA_035312365.1 Eudoraea sp.
CAATTACAGGGATAAAAAAATTAAGGTGGTTGTCACACCGATTACCCTGGTGGCTCAGGCCTATCAGGCTAAAATCAAGATCACAAACCCAAAGGAGTATTCCAATATCGTTAGTCTGAGGTTGGAAGATCCGATCAAGGAAAAGGCCAGGGATATCATAGATGCCCTGATCCGGATTTACAACAGGAATGCCATAAATGACAAAAAAGTCATCGCAGACCGTACTTCCGAGTTTATCAATGACCGGATATCTGACATTTCTTCCAGTCTTTCAACAGTAGATCAATCTGCGGAAGATCTTAAAACCAGCAAGGGCCTTACAGACATTGCGTCTGAAGCAAACATCAATTTAAATGTGGGTGCAGCAAACAGACAGGAACTTGCCAACTTTAATACACAACTTCAAATCGCTGCCTCTATGCAGGACATCGTGGACCAGCAGGAAGGCTTTGATGTTCTACCCGGAAATATTGGTTTGAATGATCCTACCATTGCCAGCACTACCGCCCGGTATAATCAATTGGTTTTGGAAAGGCAACGGTTGCTTAAAAGTTCCACCGAAAAATCCCCGATTATCCAAAACCTCGATCAACAACTGCGTGGCCTGAAAAGAAGTATGCGATCCAGCCTTAACAGCACTGTGAACAATCTTGGAATGCAGGTAAATACATTGAGTAGCCAGCAGGCCATTATCAACTCTAAGATCTATTCCGCGCCTGGGAATGAGCGGGCGCTCAGGGACATTACCAGAAGGCAACAAACCACAGAATCCTTATACCTTTACCTCCTGCAGAAAAGGGAAGAGGCACAAATTGCGGTTGCTTCCCAGGCTCCGAAATCAAAAATCGTCGATAATGCGCATAATGCCAGTGAGTTTCCGGTGTCGCCAAAGAGAAAGATGGTGTACTTCGCGGCGCTGGTTTTTGGCCTTATATTACCGTTTACCATTATTTATGCCCATGACATGCTCGACAGCAAAGTGCATAATATGCATAGCCTTGAGCAGCTGACAAAGAATACGCCTGTCCTGGGGGAGATCCCTAAATTGTCAAAGACCGAGGAAAAGATTGTGGTCAAGGAAGATCGCTCCGTGTTGGCAGAGGCCTTGAGGATCCTAAGGACCAATTTGGACTACCTGATCAAAACCAAAAAAGGCATTGGAAAGAACAATGTGGTCTATGTGACCTCCAGCGTACCGGGCGAAGGAAAGACTTTTGTATCGACCAATCTGTCCATGATCCTGGCCAGCACAAGCAAAAAAGTATTGTTGATAGGAGCAGATATCAGAAATCCCAAGCTTTACACGTTCTTTATGGGGAATCAGATCGATAAACTCACAAAACCCAGTAGAAATAAAGATGCGGGTTTAACCGAATACATTTATGATGACAGTCTGCAATTAAAGGATATTGTCAATCCTATGCTGGTACATCACAATACCATCGATGTCATTTATTCAGGTAGGATACCGCCAAACCCTGCTGAATTGCTGATGAGTGACCGTTTGAAGAATTTGATGGGGCAGGTCTCCGAAATGTACGACTACGTCATCGTGGACACAGCTCCTTTAATGGTGGTCACGGACACCCTGCTGATAAGCGATTACGCCGACCACCTCATCTACGTCACCCGGGCCGGATTTACGGAGAAGAAAGCGGTGCAATACCCCATTAAGCTGAGGGATGAAGGGAAAATTAAAGGGTTGTCATTCGTGGTGAATGATGTGAAGTCGTCCAATCTTGGCTACGGTGGAAAATATGGTTATGGCTATGGAAAAACGCAGAAGAAATGGTGGAAATTATAAGAAGAGGTTGAGCCATGAGACCATCCTGGAGAAAGTAAATAAAAGCCCCCGGAATCCCGGGGGTTTTTAAAATTATTGATTTGAATTGTCAGCCGGAGAGAAAGTATAAAAGGTTTGACATTTCACAATTTCATTTTGCATTAAAGGCTATGACAAAGATCATTCCATTGAAATGAATTAATTCGTACCTTGCCTTTCCTGTTTTTTAAAAGGGAAATGGGAATTCTAAAAATTTTGTAGGAAATTTTCGTGCAATTCCACTGGATTTTAGATGAAATGCATCCTTTTATCAGGGAACGGTACTTTACCGACGATGCTTCGAATTTAAACGAAAAGCGGTAGGGTATTTACCTTCTCAGTTGTTATTAGGTTATCTTTGCCGTTGGGGTAAAACTTAATAATCTGGTAAAGGTAGAATCAAAGAATTGCTATATAACGTCTGAACTATGATCAAATTTAACCCTGCCTACTTCCGACTCCTTGTTGTGGGCTTTTTTCTAAGTTTATTTACGGGTTTTACAACCGATCTTGCTGCGCAAATAAACTTTGCACAAAGTGAGCTCGATATGAATGGCCAGGGGACGCTAGCCGGCGTAACTTCCCTGATGTACGGGCCAGACGGACGACTTTATGTAGCAGAATATCCCGGGACCATAAAGATACTCACTATTCAACGGAACGGTATTAATGACTATGATGTGATCCAGGCAGAGACCCGGCCCGAGGTTGCCAATATTG
>DATGCB010000262.1:0-14303 GCA_035312365.1 Eudoraea sp.
AATTTCGGACATTTAAGGATACTTTTGGCCGGAAGACAAAGGTATATTTGAATAACAATCGGAAAAATGTGGTTGCGGACAAGTTGTAAATTAGTTTTTGACATTCAGGTTTCAACGCCCTTCATTTTGATGTTGCGACCACGGAGTGGAAATCAGCAATGGGTATCCCGCGATGAATATGATATTAGTCCTTCCGTTCCCGTAGTTGAATTTACGGATACCTATGGCAATTTATGTCAGCGCCTGATTGCGCCAAAGGGGATTTTCTCCATTCGCACTTCTGCCAAAGTACAAACGGCAGATATTGTTGATGAAGCACCAGGTGCGCATTTTGTTGAAATCCATAATTTACCTGATACGGTACTCAATTATCTTTTACCCAGCAGGTATTGCGAATCTGATCGATTCGGAGAAATGGCCTATTCAATGACTTATAATCAATCCCCCGGTTACAATCAGGTGGCAGCCATCGAAAAATGGCTGCGTGAAAATATCGATTATATTCCCGGCAGTAGCAATATACCCTTATCTGCCGTAGATGTTAATAATAATAAATCGGGTGTTTGCAGAGACCTGGCCCATTTGGGCATCGCTTTGTGCAGAAGCCTTAGCATACCTGCACGAATGGTTGTCGGCTATTTGTATTGCTTAAGACCCATGGATATGCACGCCTGGTTTGAAGCTTATGTGGGAGGACGCTGGTATACCTTTGATGCTACACAGCCATCCGGACCAAAAGGCGGGTATGTGGCTCTGGGTTTTGGTCGTGATGCTACAGATGTAGCCGTATACAATCAATTTGGCCCAGTTGTTTACGCCTTAGAGCAAGAGGTACAGGTTGAATGCCTTGGGGATGATCATTAAAAACCGGCTTTTACCACTTCAAATTTTATTTTTTTACGTTCAGAAATTATTTAGTTCCAACCCATTTGGATATTGATCTGCATTTAGCACGGGTTGAAATTTGATTGCAGGCCAACATTCAGTCCGACCGCTTCGCGAAATCTGTCTGGATTTCGTGGGGCCAGGGACGTTTTCTTTCAAGAGAGTAAATATTCACTCCCACTGATACGCAAAATACATCGCCTGCTCGTTTCCTGTATTCCTGATGGCATGAGGCACATTGGCAGGTGCAAAGTAAACATCACCTGGCCTGGCGGTGAAAACGGTATTTCCGATCTCCATTTCCGTTTCCCCTTCGATGATTATGATAAACTCACCGGCATTATGGGTATGTGGTTCGTGACTCCTGATTCCGCGGTTTAGGTTGGTTACATGCAATTCATAGTAGGGGCACATGGTCGTAGCCTTGCGGAAGTAATTTCTGATCCCTCCACGATCGTGTTCCTCGTACGCCAGATTGTCAAAATCAACGACAAATGATCCCCCATCCTTTTTTCCCCTCTTCTTGTTCTGAGGTTTCCTGGAGCTGTAACTCATTCTGTAAATAACGGCTTCCGAAGAAATGCTTTCTACCTTTCCCGCATCTCCGGGAAGGAGCACAAAAACACTATTTGCCCCAAGCGTCTTTTGAGTCTTTCCAAACCGGACCCTTAATTTGCCTTCCTTAATAATGATCATCTGCTCCTGCCCGTTTGAAGTTAATTGCCATGAACCGGAAGGAGATAATGTCATTGTTTCCAGGGTCATATCAGAAAAATGAAATGATTCGCCTGAAACGAGGGTAGCATTTTTGCTAAATCCGTACACATTTTCTGGTATATACTCGGGGACAACATCGTTCCATAGCCAGGCAAGGGATGCCGGCAGAACAGATCCCCCATGGGCACCGTTGTGTTCCCCTGTGCCCCCGACGAACTCGTATTCATACTCCTTAAACTCCAGGGCCGACTTCATCTGAAGATTTGCAAGCCACCAATTCCCGTATTGATTATCCAGGTCGTTGGAACCATCTTGCAGCAATACTTTGATGTCTTTCCTGTCATTTTTTCGGATCATTGAGGGATAGTCGTGGCCACCTCTAATGTCTGTAAAGCTGCCAATATGGCTTAGCACTTTATTAAATTTTTGCGGGTAGAACCAGGCCGCAGTGAATGCGCAGATGCCCCCTGACGACAAACCACATATGGCCCGCATTTTCGGATCATCGGAGATATTGTAAGACTTCTTCAATTCCGGGATAAGCTCTTCCGACAGAAATTTACCATAGGTGCCGGAGACCTCATCATATTCATTGCTTCTATTGCTCGCTCTAAAGGGGTTTGCAGGTAGTCCTGCATTTTTATCATGGCCGGGGTTGATGAAAAGTCCAATGGTGACTGGCATTTTAGCCTGTGAGATAAGGTTATCAAATACCACTGGAACACGAAAATGACCTTCGACGTCTACATACGCGTGTCCATCTTGAAAGATCATTAAAGCTGCCGCCTCCGTTTCATTATATTGCGCAGGAACATAGAGATAGTAATCGCGAATTGTATTGGGGTAAACCTCGGAATTTTCCCAGGAATATTTTGTTACTGTACCTTTTGGAATACCATCATAAGATTTGGAATTGATTCCTAACGCATAATTATCCTGGGCCAAGCCTGTTGTTATCGTCAAAATCAAAACTACTATTAGGTTTAATTTCATTTTCTTGCCTTTTTCCTTGGATAATAAGAACGGATATAAATGCACCTTTAAAGCGTCACCGCATTTGCCTGTCCTCTCAGTGCCAGCTCGGTAGCCAGAAAGCAATGAGCTTGTGTCATGGCCGTTTCAGTACGGTTCACTACATCATTTACCAGTTGTTCACCATAGGGCATGTACACTTCACTGCAATCGTAATACTTTGTTTCTTTCTGGTCTACAAGAAAAAGGTGGTTACCACCTTCGCGTCCTGCGATATCCGCATACTTTCTCAGTTCAATATAACCATCTGTTCCCAGGATGGTCAGCCTGCCATCACCCCAGGTGTTCAATCCATCCGGAGTAAACCAATCAATACGGATATAGCCTGTTCCTTTATTGCCACGTACCATCATATCACCAAAATCTTGAAATTGCGGAAATTGCGGATTATTGAGGTTTCCTACCTGGGAGGATACAACTTTTGCCTCCGTTGAACCGGTAAAAAATAAGAACTGATCCGCCTGATGCGAACCTATATCAGTGAGAATACCTCCAAATCTTTCAGGATCAAAGAACCATTCAGGACGTGTATTACTGCGCATACGGTGAGGTCCCAGGCCAATTGTCTGTACAACTTTGCCAATAGCGCCTGCCTTTATCAATTCACCTGCTTTAACGGTGGCCGGATTGCTTAATCGCTCGCTATACATAATGGAATAGATGCGTCCGGTTTCTTTTTGTACTTTTTTTACTTCAGCAAGCTGGCCCAGGGAAGTTATTCCCGGTTTGTCACTCATAAAATCTTTGCCATTTTTCATGGAACGGATCCCCAGGGGCGCTCTTTCTGATGGGATAGAAGCACTTGCGATCAGTTGAATGGAATCGTCCTCCAATAGTTCCTCTTCACCAGAAGCTACTTTTACATCAGGATACCTTCGGGTAAAACCCTCCAACAGTTCGGGTTCTTTGGCATAAACGGATACCAACTTACCACCCCCGCCGAGGAGTGCCTCTACCTGTCCATAAATGTGCCCGTGATTAAGACCAATAACCCCAAACCGTATCGATGCTTTTTGCTGTGATGGTTTATAGTTGGAGGTTGCTTTGACATACTTCGGGCGTGAAGTTTGGTGAAATGATCCTGCCGCTAATTCACCAGGGATGCCAACGGCAGCAAGACCTGCCCCTGCAGCAAATGTTTTTTTAATAAATCTACGTCTGTCGGAATTCATAATGTTCAAAGTTTTAAAATAAAGATTGTTTGTCTAAAAGTAAGCAGTTTATATATAATGTATAGGTGCGTGGGTTGAAATTAGTGTGATTCCCTGTCCATAATTTTACTAAATCATCCAATCCACACGCTTAGTGAAATCTGCCTGGATCTCTTCCAGGCATTTTGAAACACCTATCCTACCCGGACCGTCATACCAGTGTTTTCTATTTGTATCTCGTTGCCCGTATTGACCGCAACAACTTTCCTGGTTTGGTTTTTCGGGATTGTTTTTCGCGTTTATGGCACTGTCTGAATGTAACAAAGTAGGGGCATCTCTCTCCTGCATTCCCGGGGATATCAGGTTGAACCCCGAGCACGGATCAACGACACCCAATGGACCATGGGTTTCACGGATATTGGCATTTAGCCACTCACGGTTTCCGACTGGCGACTTCTGTGCGAACATCCCACCGTCTGTTTTTTGAGTAGCGATAATAAACAAATTCGGGAACCTTAGCTGCATCTGCAAAAATGCCTGCACTTCCCTCACTATCTACTTTCCAAGTTTCAGATACACCTGAAAAATATAGATGATCTCCCAGATAAACAATGCCTTCAGGCTGGTCAAATCGTTCGGAAAATGTTTTTACCCGATCAACGGAAATTTGCACCACCCCGGCATCCCCTGGTTCGTTTCTGTTCATTACGGTAACCTAATAATTACCATGGAAGCCTTTGGTAATGTTTTCGGGTTTATCACCAGCATTAACAGGAAAATGAATCTCTTTTTTTTGGTTGTGCATTTACTAAAAGCACTGAAGACAGGAGGGTTATAAAAACAGCCATCGACATGAAATTTTTTGGCAGTTTATTCATTTTCAAAATTTTAAGGGGTTCTTTACATTTAATTTAAACGCTATCAATTATTTAGCCTGTCTGAATTGCTGACAAATGAAATTGTCTTACTGTCCGGAGACCAACTGGGTACATTTATCGACCCCTGCCCTCCGTAAAGATATCCAATTACCTTGGGTGTGCCTCCTTCATACGGCATGATACGAAGCATACAATGTTTGTAAAACGGGTGGTCCGATGGGTCAATATCTTTTGGGAAGGAGATAAATACGATCCATTTTTGATCCGGGCTTATGTGTGGGAACCAATTATTATACGAATCAAAAGTCAGCTGTTGCTGATTTTTGCCGTCGGCATCCATTCTCCAAAGTTGCATATTTCCCGTGCGAACCGAATTAAAGAAAATATACTTTCCATCCGGGCTGTACTCAGGGCCATCATCAAGTGTTTTCTTTTTGGTCATCTGGGTTTCCTTTCCCGTAGCAACATCGACTGTATATATGTCATACTGACCTTTTCTATTTGCCGTGAATATCATTTTTTTGTTGTCAGTTGACCAACCATGTAAATAAGACGCCCCTAAACCCGGTTTAGTCACAGCAACTGGATCCGACATTTCGCCGGGCCGCAAATAGTATAGGGTGGAACGACCTTCATCCTCCTGGTTATGGTGACTGATCCCCAATAATGTGCCATCAAAGGTGAATACATGATCGTTGTTATTCCTGGTGGCAAATCCTGTATAGAATGGCTCAATGTTGCCGTTATTCAGATGATACCGATAGAGACGGCCTTTGGTATTGTACACCAGCAATTTTCCATCGACTGTCCAGTTGGGTGCCTGTATTGAGTGTGCTGAACTATATAGAATTTTTCGATGCCCCGTAGCGATATCAATGGTTTCAAGATGACTGCCTATATAGTCCCGATAGGGGACAAAATCAGGATCTGCAGGTTTAACAATCCTGACATTTCTGAATTTGGCTACCTCCACGATATCCGGGTTGTGAGAACATACATAAAGACCAACGTACACTTCTTTATCCATTTCCATGTCATGCAACTCCACTGACGAAAACTCCTCACCAAATCTTGCGGTCGACATGATATAGGTGGTCCCCTTACGTTCAAGCTGCACTACCTGGGTCAGGGTGTCTTTAGAAACGACCTCTTCTGTTTGGCCCCCTTCCGATTTCCGATGTTGCAGTGAGGTCAACCCGTCACCGTGAACACTTGCATTCACGTGCTTTGTTTCACTGTTCAAATCGTTTTTTACGATCCAGCCCGCTTTTCTATGCGGGTCCACCCCTTCACCCATAAACTGAATTTCGGCCCTTAGAATAAAATCTCCCTGTATCGTGGTCCATAAATAGTGAAACTCATCTTTTTCAGCCCACATATTGGTCCCGGAACCTCCGATAGTATAGTTTTGTTCATCAGGATTATAGTGAGCAAATCCCTGGTTTTTACAATTTCCGACATCGCAATTATTATCAAACAAACCAAGATTGGTTTGAGCAGTTACCGACGAGGTGGTAAATAGTACCCATAGTATTCCTGTGTTAATTCTTTTCATAATATTACTTCCATTTAAATGCAAAATAAGTGCAGGGTAGATTAGTTGCGTTTCGTACTCCGTGAACCAAATGAGAATTCATAAAATAAAAATCGCCGGCATTGCCCTGATATTCTTTGCCGTCAATGGTCATTTCTGTGTCCCCTGATATCATTAAAATAATTTCAGTTTCCAGGTGCTTATGCGGGTCGTGGCTAGGGCCTATGTCGTTTAGCCTGGTTACATGCATTTCAAACCGATCGCACATGGCGGTTGCCCTGTCGAAATATGATGTTCCTCCACCTCTTGAACTTGGCTTGAAAGTAAGGGAATCTGCATTCAACATAAGTGAACCCCCTGAAGCCTGACCACGTTGAATGTTCATTTTCTTTCTTGACTTGTACTTCATTACGTAATAGGTAAGGTTGGTATCACCTATGTTTTGAAGTGAATGCATCTGTTGTGGCATCAATAAAATAACACCAGCCGGACCTAGGATCGTACTTTTACCCTCAATTGTGACCTTCATTTTGCCTTCTTTCACTATAATACATTCTTCATGCTCAGCGTTGGCATGAGCTGTACTGGGTGCCGCACCTGGGAATTGTGTCGTTGCATGGATTCTGAGGTATTCAAAGTGATCCGAAGAAGTCTCGAAAAATGTTCTTGACTCTCTTAAATCGCCTTGTATTGGTTCATATTCTACCCATTTATACACACCTGGTTTTACTGAATCGGTCGAAGAGGTCATGTCCCCGGCAATTTGTCCTTTTTGCATTGTCATTGTGTTTTTAAAAGTTTTCATTTGTCCGGGACAAATATTAAGGCTGCATAGTAGCAGTAGCAGACAAGCAGCGGTTGATACGTGTTTATCCATATTTTCTATTTTTTTTGTACGAGGACAATCCAGTCTTTCTATTTATTGTTTGTTGGGGTACCCAAGGATTTTTACCGTTGCCATCCATCATTTCTACCTATCCATTTTTCAGGGCGCCGCCATTCCGGGATCGAACCATTTAAGAGCGTACGTGCCCTATAAAAAAAATCAATATACGTTTCTTTTTCATGTTATTTTTGTTTAGTTATCCGTGGAAACCGATAATTGGTTGGCAATTAGTCGAACTGCAGTATATGGCATCTTTGTTTCAAATTCAAATTTACCTGGTGCCACGCTGCCTTCTTTTTGAATGTTCATGTTCCAGGTGTCGATTACTTCAAGGGAATACCTTATGCTTCCTGTGAGATCTAAATTGAATGTTTGTGCAGAATCGGTGGTATAAGCCAGGTAATATTCACCCGGTTTGGAAAGGATATAGTTGTTGTTGTTAAGTTTCCCGACCAATTTACCATCATTCTTGTCGGGAATGGTGTCGGGAATGGTCAAACCTGAAAGTGACATTATATCCGGGGTCATTTCGGTAATTGGTGCTTCCTCCATGATCCGTTTGAAAAAAGCGATTCTTTTAGGACTTTCACCCATCAAAGTTCCTCCTTTGGCCCACCAGCGCACTTCCGTTTCATCATCGGAATCATTTTTAAAGGTATCACCATGGGTGCCATAACCGCCACTCAATCCGGCTTTCCAGAAATGGTCGGTCATTTCTTTGGCATCCATGTTCCCCCAATTACTGGAAACATCACCTTCGTAGCGCATTTCATCATACAGCAAAGGTTTTTGATACTTATTTCGCCACTTGACAGCATTGAAGAAAAAGAAGGTTTGGGCGCTTATATGGGTTACCCACGGACGTGTATGATCGTAAAAATGACTTTCATCATAGTACCAGTTATGGATGCCGCGAAGACGTTGGTACGGATCTTCTTTCTGGAGCAGTGTCCCGATTCCTTCCCAATCAATGGCTTCCTTGATCCTGGGAACGTCCCACTCATTGGCCAATGACCACCAAACGTTTCGGTAGGCCGATAGTCTTGCAATCATATAACGAACATATTTTACATTCATCTCTTTACCCATTTCACTGTAACCCCAGCGGTCATAGGGATGGAAGAGAATGACATCGGCCTGAATACCTGTATCTTGAAGCTGGGCCACCCTATTATCAAAATTTTGGAAAAATTCTAAATTTGGGTGGGTAAGGTCATTTACGCTATCCTTCATTGCAAAGGGCAACGTCCATGGTTCGGTTTTGTTTCCATAGCTATAATCCTTTGGAAAAATACACATCCGAATTTTATTGAAAGGGCTGTTTTTGAGTGTTTCAATGGTTTTTTCCTGAATACTTTGTTTGACACTGGTCCATTGATAGGCCGTAGTGCCCACGGAATAAAAAGGCGTTCCATCTGCATATTCCAGGTAATATGTGTTTGCAATCTTTAGTGGACCATGATTGTCGCCGGTAGGTTCAATGCAGCGAAAAGTCCCGCTTTGGTTGCTTAGTTCCTGCACATTGCTTTCGGTGACATAGCTCCAGTCTCCTAATGCATTTGGGGAGAACCTAATTTTATATGTTCCATTTCCGTCATAAAATCCTGGTACGGAAACCGTTTCTGACCCATTGGTAAATTTTGCCGCTATAGTGCTGTCCATATATGGATTACCATCCGCAGGCCCTTGAAGAGTCAGTTCAAAAACGTCCCACCTTTCTACAGTCCGGGTATCCCCGCGTTGACACGAAGTGCATAAAAATGATAGCATTGCAAGCAATGAAAGTGCTCTCAATAATTTTTTTGAAAGTTCGTTTTTCATGGTTTTTAGATTAATTGGTAATTCCCTCCATCCATTTTTTATACTTCTGTGCTGGTCCACGGGAGTTGCCGGCTTTTTCTAAAGTCCGGGCATGTACCGGGGATTTTATCGCAGCGAGGTCCCTGAAAAAGCCGGACTGCAACCCTGCTAAAAAAGCAGCACCCAGAACTGAAATATACGGATTCTCCTGCATCTTGATATCTGCATTCAATGCTTCACCAAGGCCCCTCCCGAGAAATTGATTTTTTTACAGACCGCCGTGCACAGCTACTGGTTTTATAGGATGGTCCAAATCATTTTGCATGGCATTTTTAGGGAAGGCTACAACGCCTATGAACAAAAATTGTAAACCGTGTTACAATATCATAGGCCATGAGCTCATAATGCCGATGTATCATACCAATTAACATCATTTCAGTTGCCTTTCTAATTAGCGATTCAATTTCTCAGCATCTTTCCGTCAACTCCTGATGTTTTTCAAAAGAAATCCTATAAAATAAGCTATCTGTATTGGTTTCAAGGAAGTACCTGGATGGTGTTTGAGTTAGAAGAGAGTCAGGGATTCCAGAAAAGGACGGAGGCTACGTAAATGCGATTACATGTGCCTTCCCTTCCTGTAAATAATAGGATTTTTGAATTCCTTCGACCACGAAACAAAGATATCTTTCGGTTTTTCCTTCCGGCAACATAATTATTTTCTTTGGAACTGAATATTCACTCCAATTGAAAAGATAATCATCTAAAATTTCGTTTTCAACTTTAAGGATTTTGTTGAAGGAATCATTAAAAATAGTCAAAGCGAGCACGATTTTAAAACTTATATAAATTTTCAAAGAACTCTGAGAACCGGGTTAAATTATAAAATAAAAAAACATAGCAAATGAATTCAAAGCAGTTTAGTTATAATTTCATCGTTCATTTTAACTTTCAAAGTAGTTTGGCACGGGTTTATCAACTTACCAATCAAGCCATTTAAATGGAAGTATTTACCAGCTAAGGAAGCATTGGCAATGAACTATGCGGTGTATGAGTCAGGTGTATTTGGATCCTGTGTTCTCTGCAATAGCCTAATTCCCGGCAGTTCCTGCTCCATGTGCTGAACAAAAGCCAAAATCCTGTCCTCCTGCTATTCAGATGCTTTGTTGTATAAAAGGTTAGAACGGGCAATGGAAACAATGCTCTGAATCAACATCTAAAACATGTTATATTTTATCTATTTAACTATTTATTAATTTATCAAAGGGGTAATATAGCATAGAAACAGGAACATTTAGACGTAGTGAAGGGATGAATTCGGTGGTAGATTTGTACGGTAATTTATTCCTTAACCCTATAACAAAAAGTAACGAATATAATTTTGCAATTTATACTGGTTGTGCCAAACGGATAATAAAAGAACTCATTAGGAGAACAATGCTGATAAATAGATTTAATTCTTAGGCACCACGACAATTAGTAACATTTAAAAACAAAAAATTATGAAAACTATTAGTAATCAAACACATAAGGTTTCAAGAAGATTATCTTTCTTTTCAAACTTTAAAAGTAACAGAAGGTTGCGCTGGGTAGATGCCCGACTGTATGGCGTCAAGTAATCTAATTAAGTTAAATGTAATTAAGGGGGCTATTCAGCCCCTTTTTTATTTAGGGATACTATCCTATCAGATGTATGGATCGTTTTTTAAACTTTGCCAACGGTTTGCATTGAATTATGATTTTGTCTTTGAGAAATGATGTTTTTTTTGTCCTTACTTCGGTCTGAAAGCGATGCTTTTCAACTCGTTCAAACAAAAAAGCCAGCCAAGCTTCTGTTTCCTGTCCTTTTTATTTCCCTTACTTGCAAATGCTAGCTACACATATTACCAGACTTACAAATATCGATATGGGCGGATTACGCTCGTGCCTCGCGTGATCCTGAAGTCGGGTCACTGCTCAACAAAAGCCTACCAAGCTGCGCCTGGTGATTTATTGACGCCATTATAAATGAACCTGAAGTAAAATGCTTTACTTTCTGATATTCTAAAGATATTAATTGTCTGGATCAAAATAATAATAAGTGCAAACAAATATTATCCGCCCTTAATATGCTTTAATGAAAAGGTTGTCAAAAATAAATGGATTACTATGGTCAGATTTTTTACTGTTGATGCCTCATTCTATACTTATGACAGGTACATAAAATAGGAGGGCAATCATAATCATTTAATATCAACTAACCCTCTGGTTTAAGATTTGGGAAGTACTACAGACCGAACTAATCTAAAATAATAAGATTAGTGAAATTAGCCTTGAGGATGTATCATATAAATTCTACGCACTGAAGAAGTTTTGATATTGTTAAAAAAAGCGACTTCCCCGATATACATATTTACTTTTATTAGTAGGAGTATTAATAGTTAAGTAAAGAATTCCACATGAAATACTACTTATTGGTAAGATAATAGGAAAACAAAGTTAAACAATACTTAAAAAATGAACGGTGTTCAAAATATTTTATACTTTTGCTAAATAAAATGAAACGATGAGTATCGCAGATAGAAAAGCACGTGAAAAGGAAGCCTTAAGATCACTCATTCTGAAAGGGGCAAAAAAGCTTTTTATAGAAAATGGCATTGAGAAAACCACCATACGCAATATAGCGGACGAAATCGACTATAGCGTTGGGACTGTCTATGTGTATTTTAAGGATAAAAACGCAATTCTGCACGACTTGCACTCCATAGGGTTTCAGGAACTCGGCGGGTATTTCAAGGAGCTGTTCGCAATTTCGGATCCCATGGAACGCTTGAAGGAAATGGGCCGGGTCTATATAAAGTTCGCTCTGGAAAACCAGGAGATGTACGATCTGATGTTCAATCTTAAAGCTCCGATGGAGTATTTGGAGAGTACGGAGGAAGGGGGATGGAATGAAGGCACAGCAACATTTGGTTTAGTAAAAAAAACAGTAGAGGAATGTATTAATAAAGGACATTTTAAAGGGCATAGCCTAGAACCACTTTCATTTATGGTTTGGAGTTTGGTTCACGGTATGTGCAGTCTTGAAATTCGACAGCGGACTAAAGGTGTTAAATTCACGAATCCCGATACTATCTTATTTGACGGATACAATGAATATTTAAAAATAATAGGAAAACTCTAATTTTTTTGGCTTAAAAAATGAACAACGTTCAAATAATAAACAATGTATAAAATGAAAAAAATAGTAATACTGCTCTTGATTTTTGGGGGACTAGTTATGGGACATGCCCAAAACAGACTGGACCATTACATACTGTTGGGGCTTGAGAATAATGAGGTCATCAGGCAATATAACTTTGATATCAATAAAAGCATGTTTGCCTTAAAGGAAGCAAGATCGCTCTTCTATCCCACGATATCTTTGAATGCCAATTACACCAGGGCAGACGGAGGGAGGACCATTGACATCCCAATCGGTGATCTACTCAATCCCGTATACAGCACACTGAACCAGTTGACCAATTCCACTGGGTTTCCCGTATTGCAAAACCAAGCGGTTTTGATCAACCCGTATGTCTTCTACGATGCCAGGATCCATACCACCATGCCCTTGCTGAATTTTGAGATCATCTACAATAAAAGGATCAAGGCCCAACAAACCACGCTTCAAAAGATAGAACTGGAAATCTATCAAAGGGAGTTGGTCAAGGATATAAAAATTGCTTATTACAAATACCTGCAATCCTTGGAAGGAATCAGCATTTATCAAGATGCACTGCTGCTCGTCAGGGAAAACCAAAGGGTGAACAAATCCTTGTTCAAAAATGACAAGATAAACCGTACAGCTGTCCTAAGGGGCGAGAATGAGGTAATCCGTATGGAAGCTGAATTGGAGACGGCCATGCAGGTCAGCAATAACGCCAGGGCTTATTTTAATTTTCTACTAAACCAGAAGCTCGACACCGAAATTGAGGTCGATCCGGGCAATGTCAACCTGCCCAATGTACTCATTGAAGATAATACCCTGCACAGGGAAGAACTTTTAAAACTGGACGAACTAAAGGATCTGAACGAAAACGTGGGGAAACTGACACAATCCCATTGGTACCCAAAACTGAGCGGCTTTGCCGATTTCGGTTTTCAGGATTTTGATTTTGACATCGATAAGGATTCCCGGTACTATTTTGCCGGTATTGGTCTGGAATGGAACATCTTTTCGGGCAACAAAAATAAATACAGGCTCTATCAGGTGAAAGAGGACCAAAAGAAAATCAGTTCCCAAACCGACAATGTGAGGCAACATCTGTTGCTGCAGTTCCAGGTGGCCCAAAACAATCTGAGATCGTCCCTGGAACAATTTGGGGCCCATAAAGACCAGGAAGCATCGGCCAAAAAATACCAGGACGACATTACCAGGCTCTATAAAGAGGGACAGGCCATCTATATCGAACTCCTGGATGCCCAAAATCAATGGATAACCACCCGGCTCAACACGAACATAGCCCTGTATGATTCCTGGATCGCCTTTGCGGAACTGGAAAGGGCCAACGCCACATTTAACTTAAAACAATAAATCAAATGAATAACAAGGTAAGACAAATAGAGAACTATGTAGCTTTTGCACTGGCCGGATTGCTACTGAGCTGTAATAACACTGAAAATGCGCAGCAAGGAAATCATGAAGTGGCCGTAAACCTTTACGCTGTTGAGCGTAGAGAAATGGTGCAACCCATATATGCCTCGGGTTTATTGTTTTCAGAAACTGAGGCTGTATTGTCATTTAAAATCGGCGGGGTCATTCAAAAAACATTTGTAGAAGAAGGAGATGCTGTAAAGAAGGGACAGCTTCTTGCCAGACTGGATCTAACAGAGATCAATGCACAGGTTGTCCAGGCACAAAATGGAGTGGAGAAATCCGAGAGAGATCTTGCGAGGGTCAAAAACCTGTATGCCGATAGTGTCGCTACGTTAGAAAACCTTCAGGATCTTTCCACTTCCCTGAACCTGGCAAAAGAAGAATTGCGGATTGCTGCATTCAATCAAAGATTTGCAGAAATAAGGGCAGTATCCAATGGCAGTATTGTGAGAAAAATGAAAAACCAGGGTGAACTTGTCTCGGCAGGAATGCCTGTTTTCTTTATGAACGATACCGGTGACGACCAGTGGAAGCTCCAGGTAGGTATTGCGGACAAAGACTGGGTTAGCCTAAAGGAAGGGGACAAGGCCACAGTATCTTTTGACGCCTATCCGGAAACTGAATTTGAGGGGACCGTCCTTCGGCTGGCAGAAGGGGCCGACCCCACCAACGGATCCTACCAGGTGGAAATTCAAGTGGACCCTAAAGGGAAAAAGTTCGCCGTGGGCTTGTTTGCCGAGACAAAAATTACCCCATCGCAATCCAAAAGTTATCAAGTGATCCCGGTGGAATCACTGGTAGATGG
>DATGCB010000263.1:0-2162 GCA_035312365.1 Eudoraea sp.
ACGAATGTTGTCGAGAATGATAAAGGAATCCTGCCCGGGGACTTTTTGCATGGTCTTTTTGGGAATATCGTAATAATATGTAGCCCCTTCCTTAACATTATAGAACGACTTCACCCCGGAATCCTTCATCTCCTGCACCCATGGAGCCGCCATTTGTCCTTCAGCGCTGACCAATTCCAATCCTCTTTCCAGGCCTATGGCGTCCCAAATCTGGAAAGGCCCATGTTCCCAGCCGAAACCGGCTTTCATGGCATCATCGATCTTGTATAATTCATCTGTGATCTCCGGAATGCGATGCGATACGTAGGCGAATAGCGCTCCAAAACTCCTGCGATAGAATTCCCCCGCCTTGTCGGTTCCACCGGTAAGTACTTCAAAACGATCGATGACCTTGTCAATTGATTTTGTCTGCTCCAGGGTTGAGAACCTCGCACTTTTCCTGGGGCGGTACTCCATAGAACCAAGATCGAGCGTAAGGATCTCGCTTTTTCCGTCCTTCCCTGTAATCTTCTTGTAGAAACCCTGACCGGTTTTACTCCCCAGCCATTTATTGGCTACCATGGTTTGGGTGTAGTCGGGAAGCTTAAACAGTTCGTGCCGTTCGTCTTTCGGGCAATTTTCATAAATACCATTTGCCACATGAACCAGGGTATCTAATCCCACCACGTCCACCGTACGGAAGGTGGCGGATTTTGGCCGGCCAATTACAGGCCCTGTGAGTTTATCCACGTCTTCGACAGTCATCCCCAAATCATTTACCATATGGAAAAGGCTATGAATACTAAAAATGCCTATTCGGTTACCGATGAATGCCGGGGTATCCTTGGCAACAACCGAGGTTTTACCCAGGTATTGTTCCCCATAACCATTGAGAAAATCCAGTACGTCCGGGGATGTTTTCGGCCCGGGGATGATTTCAAATAATTTGAGGTATCGTGGAGGGTTAAAGAAATGTGTGCCGCAGAAATGCTCCTGAAAATCATCACTGCGGCCCTCACTCATGAACTTTATCGGAATACCCGAGGTGTTCGTTGTGATCAAAGTACCGTCTGTCCTGTGCCTTTCAAGATTTTCAAACACCTTCTTTTTAATATCCAGGCGTTCTACTACAACTTCAATGATCCAATCAACCCCGGCTACCTTATGGATATCATCCTCCAGGTTACCGGTGGTGATGCGTTGTGCAAAATCTTTGTGGTAAATAGGGGAGGGCTTTGATTTTAGGGAGGCTGCAAGCGCATCATTTACTAGTCTGTTCCTAACTGCCTTATCGCTCAGGGACAGGCCTTTCGCCTTCTCTTTATCTGAAAGTTGCCCTGGAACAATGTCCAGTAAGAGCACCTCGACTCCGATATTGGCGAAATGACAAGCGATGCCGCTTCCCATGATGCCCGATCCGATAACCGCCACTTTTTGAATATGCCTGTTCATGTATTTAACTGGTTGTAGTGTCTTTAATAAATATTTTCTTTTCTGCGATAAGCTGGTCAATGGTCTCCATTACTTCAAAGAAGGAGGCAAGTTTTGCCGGGGATATATTAGCCTTCACTATATTATTAAACTGAATCACGGCCGCCTTGGAATCCTGTCTCTTCTCTATTCCGAAATCGGTAAGGTGGATTAATACCCCTCTTCCGTCATTTGGATTGGGTTTACGCTTTATCAACCCTTTCTCCTCCATACTTTTCAATATGCGTGAAAGACTCGTGGCCTCCATACCCATTTTAGGGCCTAAAGCTGTGGATGGGGTGCCGGTCTTCGGATCTATACTCAGTAGTGTAAAGCCAACGGCCATAGTGGATCCGAAATTTTTTGCCTCTTCGTTGTACATCCTTGCGACGGCTTGCCAGGTAGCACGAAGCGCGTAATCTATTGTGACTTCCTTCATAAGTCCTCAAAGATACAAATAATTTATTATGCATGCATAATAAATTGCACTAAAGTTGATAGAATTTTAGACTACACCGGCAGGTAGATCACGGGAAACACCAGAAATATTCAGCCTAATGCCCGTAGATGTCATTGTAAAGGCTGATATATTTTTCTTTTATGATCTTTCTGCGCAGTTTCATCGTCGGGGTAAGGTGACCGTCGTCTACCGTCCAGACATCGGGAGTGAGTCTGTAATCCTTCACTTTTTCCCATTTGGCAAATTTCTCATT
>DATGCB010000264.1:0-10243 GCA_035312365.1 Eudoraea sp.
ATTAATTCTATGGCTTCGTTGATTGCCGGCGAACTTCTTAATTGGACACCATGCTGAACTATACGATCGTATTTTTGTGCAGCTTCTACCATTTTGCGTCCTTCCCATATGTTATGTGACCCCGGTTTTTCAACATAAACATCTTTACCTGCCTGGCAAGCCCAAATTACTGAAAGTGCGTGCCAGTGGTTTGGCGATGCAATGGTGACCACATCAATGTCTTTGTCGTCCATTACCCGTCGAAGATCTTGCTCGAGTGCGACATCCTTATTATAGGTGTCCTTAAATGACTTTTGACGCTCTCTTAACAGGTTCATATCAGGATCACATAAAGTAGCAATCCGAACATTATCCTGGGCCATTAGGCTTTTGATATGGCTTTGACCACGACCATTAACCCCTAAGACTGCAGCATTGATACGGTCGTTCGCACCAAACACATTCGAAGAGACGATGGTTGGCGCAGTTATCACGACCGTTCCGGCCGCAGCAGTTTTCTTTATAAATGATCTTCTGGTTGATTTCATTTTCCTTAATATTTAATTTACAATTGTTCTTGCAAAATCGAAGTACTGCGTCGAATCATTTTTCAGAGATAAAGTTGGTGATACAGGGCCAGCAGTGCATTTTACCAAATAAATGAAAAATCAAACCAACATTAGACTCAAATTATTATTGAATCGAACAATATACTTCCATTTGTCATGTACTTAGGAAAGGTAACAACTTTTTGGCATCGTTAACGTTAACGAATAATATTTTTTTAACTTTTTTTGGTACAGCCTGACATTTTTTATCTTGATTTGTGTATTAATGCTAGAACTCATGTGAAGACAAACATGTCAATACATATGCAGGTAGGTAAGAAAAAGTTTATGGAAATAATCTGAAGTCCCTTAGAATACCGGAAGTAATGGTTTAATCTATTCTGTCATGCTGAGCGCCGCGCCTTCCGAAGTCTGGAACGGCGAGCAGGCAGTCGAAGTATGACAATGGGATGCACTCTTGGCGCTCCTGCGTCCATGCCTGTAATCCTATTAAACGTTCGTTTTGAGAAACTTTTGAAAATAAAGGTTTTGTGTATGAATAATTTTAAGATTTGACTCAGTATTTTGGGAAGGCTTTTAAAGTATGATTATTAAGAGTAAAATAACAATAAGTGCACCTGTTGTAATATAGATGCCGTTCCCACTAGTTCTTATTTGGGACTGGATTGCACGGACTTCTTTGCGAAGGGCTTTTTTCTCCAAACGATCTAATTCTGATTTATCCATGCCCTTGATCTCTTCCAAACGTTCAAGCATCACTTTAATTTCCGGCGGAATTTCCGAGGGAATTTCTGAAGGGGCCAGAGTTGGATTTTTTTCAGAAGCATTAACTGTTGTAAACGCACCTGTTGACACCATTATTATCATTAAATAAAGTCTTATTCTTTTCATTTTGTCGCTGTTAAAAGTTGTTAATTGTTTATTCTTGAAATTTACAAAATTTACGCTTACAGATCAGGATTATTAGGAATGTCTTTAAGTAAAGATCATTGTATTTACCAAAGTTTCCATAGAAAATGGCTAAATGAATAAGGGATTACAAATTTAGTTTGTTAGCCAAAATTGGATGTAGTGCCATAAAACGGCCATTAAATAGAACAGATGAATGAAATGGGAGGAGGTCATTCTCTAAAAATGTTGAATTTAGAGGTGTCCTAAAAAGGGTAAGCCTACATTTTGTCTTCCCTGGAAAATCTGAGCTTTTAATTGCAGTCAATAATTTATTCACTTTTTATGGTCGTGCAGATCATCTTAAACTTTTGATTCGCCTCAATAGAGCTGGCAGTGTATTTTGGGATCAGGATGGAATCTCCCTGGTGCATAAACGTTGAATTATTATCTATAACGACTTCGGCCTTTCCTTCAATAATATGCATGAAACGCACAAAAGTGGATTTATTTTGCGACAGTACCTTGCCAAAATCAAATGCAAAGCCCTGTATAGTGCAAACATCTTCAACTACAATATTTTTCATCACTATTGAATTGGATTTATAATCCATCCCGTCTGCCACATTAAAGACGCTTAGCTGTTCGAAATCAGCATTTCTCATGTTTCAGAAACTAACCATAGCAGAGTATCGCTGGTCATAATTATTTTATTCCGATCTATTTTTTGCATTCTTCTTTGCCCTTTTAGCTGCCTTTTTTTCTTTGGGAGTACGCGAGGGCAATGTTTTATCCGATTTTTGTTTTCCTTCCTTTTCTTTAGACATAGTGGATATTTTTGGACTAAATTTTGATCACTTAATGTAATGAAATAGCTAGCAACAACGTTGCTATTAATAGCGCAAGCGAAAGTGCACATTTTCTCATAGTTGTAAATTTTAATTTACTTGCTACCCGTGTATGATTTAGAATTACAAAAACAGCGATTGTAATTGGTGGTCTTTTAGAGGTTGGGGACTTGTATGAGAAGAGGGCAGTGTTTTTTTAGTTCCTTCTCTTTTTTGGGCTTTGGAAAAGTAGATAACACTTACAAGCCACCTAAATTAATTTTCTTTCTGTATAATGTTTTGTGTGCTGTTTTTACTCCTATTCCTTGCTACTTATTGATTTTGACCAAATCTGGCTTCAGGTTTTTCCGGAATTTACGTTCCCCTGCGGTTTGCGAGCTTCCATTATCAAATATTGGTCTAATAAAATATCTCAATTTTTCAAAAATTTTGTGCCCCAAATTGTTCTTTTCAAAGATGTACATAGGTATGCTTTTTTTATACTGCTCTTACAAAAAATTACGTTACATACAAAGGTGGGGCGGAATTGAGGTAAGTTTGCTACATAAATGTTCACAAATATTACATATATCACAGGTTTTCCAGGTTTCGCCTTCTTTTTATCTGTAGTTTTTTATAGAAGGAAGGAGTGAGTCCGGTGACTTTTTTAAATTGATTGGACAGGTGTGCTGCACTGCTGTAGTGAAGTTTAAATGCAATCTCACCTAGATTTAGTTCATCATATAGGAGCAATTCTTTTACCCTTTCAATTTTATGGTTTATGATATAATTTTGTATGGTGATTCCTGTCACTTCTGAAAAGGTATTGGCCAGATAGGTATAGTCATAATCCAATTTTTCGCTTATATATTCGGAATAATTGGTTTTCGGAATTTCCTCGGAGTAATGAATCATTTCTATAATTACGTTCTTTATCCTTTCAATTAAGATACTCCTCTTATCATCTAACAATTCGAGTCCAGACTTAAGCAGATTACGCCCGAGTTGAATTCTCTTTTCTTCGGTAATATCTTCCAGGATTTCAATCATTCCAAGATCGATTATCACGTAGTCCAGCCCCAACTTTTTTAGTTCTTCCTTTACCAGCATTTTGCAGCGAAGGCTGACCATATATTTTATGTATAATTTCATTAGTTCATTTTCATTGGTCAATATAGTCCATCATTTTGACATTTCTTTCAAGAGTGGTGACTGCTTGAATGTTGTATTTTAAATATTGGTTAATAAATGTTAGTTCTTCCTTTTTTGACAGAGGATCATAAGGTCAGTAATTTGGGGAAATAAAATGGTGGAATGGTGGCACAGATCTATGTTTGGCCAGAGAATCATGGAAATATTACTTTACCTAAGTCTGGAAATATTATTCATAACAACTTTGTTCGTTCCCTATATTTTCTCAAATACCAACCTGTAATGATCCATTATTTCCTTTTCAAAGCATATTTTGTTAGGACTGATTTTAAAAACGGCTACCTGGTGTCTGAACTCCTTGTCCGCAATGTATTTAGGAATTAAAGACAGATAAAGCCAGTATTTTTTCAGGTTAAACTTCCTGAACCTCTTGCGCCATTGGCCTATTGTCTCTATATAATCTAGTCTGCCGCTGCTTTTGGAAATAAGTTTAAAGTTTGGCTCGGAATTTCTTATTACCATTTCCGGGCCGTAGGGAAGCCATGAACCTGGAAACTCTTTAACCATTAGTGCCATAACATGTGCGGCAGAACCTTTTTTGGCCCTGACATCTAAATCTTTATAGTCGATCATATTTTTGCTAAACGTCATTGTTTGTATATATAATCGTCCACCAGGGGGTAACAAATTGCTGACGGTTTGAAAAAAATCTCTATATACCTTTTCCTGCTTTCCTTCTTGCCATTCTTCAACGGAACAGAAATGTTCCAGTCCGCCAATGCAGCTAACTGCATCAAACATTCCAAAGTCTTCCGGCAGTATATAGCGACAGTCTTTCACAAGGACATTCATTCCATTTTTTTGGCAGGCTTCTGCCTGTCCCTTTGACAAGGTTAAACCCATGCAAATAGCACCTCTTTCCCGGGAAGCATATTTGATGAAAGGCCCCCAGCCACATGCCATATCCAACACTTTACTTCCACTTTTAATATGTAAGTTATCCGCAATAAATCTATGTTTCTCTTTTTGCGCTTCTTCCAGAGACCGGGAAAAATTACCGTCATATTTGGCTCCGCTATAATCCCCCGTTTCCCCCATACTTAATCGGAATATCCGGTCAATAGTAGTATAAGTGAAATCTAAATCCTTTGTATCAGCCATTTTTCTCTTTTTAAGTTTGCCTGCCCATTTCCCAGCAGTATATGTTTAAGGCGCTGTTATCTCAATTTAAAATTTTCCATTTATTATCTTGATCGTAATTTAAACAAAATCACTAAGGTTAAAATGGAGACTAACCTGGTATTTGATCCATCGTTTCCTATGGAACTGTGAAGAGTTGGTATATGTTTAGGAAAGGATGTTACTAAAATTGAATCCCTTTAAAGATAGTCATTAAACAGCTCGCTGCAATGGAATATTTTTTATTCTTCATGGTGTGTAAAATACTTATTTTTAGTACTTTAACATATTATTTGGAAGGCTGGTCCTAATTAAACCTACCTTTGCATAATCTATCCTGTATTAGATAGTTTTCCTACAGTCGATTTCGTTTTGGTTGTAGTTATGTTTCTAGCTTGTGCAGCAAAATAAATAGCAATAGTGCAATAAACCGATTTTAGCTAAGTTTAAGGAATAACGACCAGATTATATGAGTTGTCCCTGATGTAAGTAGTTGTCTTCATTATAGATATCCTTTTAATTTCTTCTCAGTTCCATATTTTTAGGCACCAAAATCCCATCAGGGGTTAATATTGTTTAATTAGGGATGTACTCCTTTTTTAATTGAGCGCCGGCGAAAGCTTTAAAAAATAAGTAGTAAGAGTATCAAAAATCCAAAATTTTCTAAAAGAGAAGGATCCGACTTTTCAAAAACGTTAAAAATCAGAGTCAACCAGTATTTTAAGACCAACGGTATTAGCAAATATGCCAATAAGAGCATGATTGCCAAATCGGTTTTAATGCTTACACTGTTTATTGCACCATTGACCATTATCAATTTGGGAATTGTTGCAAGTCCATGGTTGCTATTTCTTCTCTATTTTATCGGCGGACTTGGAATGGCCGGAATCGGGATGGGGATTATGCACGATGCCATCCATGGATCGTATTCACCGAATAAGACTGTAAACAGGTACATGGGATACACCATGAACCTTGTAGGTGCCAGTGCGACTGTATGGAGGATACAGCACAATGTACTGCATCATACTTATCCTAATATCACCGGGGCAGACGATGATATCAATGCTCCCTTTTTTCTGCGCTTTTCACCTAATGCAAAGAGATATTGGCTGCATCGTTTTCAGTTCGTGTACGCGTGGTTTTTTTATTGCCTTTCAACGATCTCCTGGATCACCACCAAGGATTTTGTTCGAATCAACCGTTACAGAAAAATGGGTTTTATAAACAAAAGAAACGAGTTCCGCAAGGAGGTCGCCATGGTGATTTTGTGGAAGCTCATCTACTATAGCTTTGCGCTGGCGCTACCCTTGATCATGGTGCCTTTGGACCCTTGGATTATCATACTCGCTTTTATTTGCATGCATATGGTTACCGGGTTTTTGATCAGTACTGTATTCCAGATTGCGCATATTATGCCTGGCGTAGCATTTCCCATGCCGGATGAAAATGGCCTGATTATGGGTGACTGGTCCATGCACCAGATGGCAACGACAACTAATTTTGCACCGCGCAGCGGACTTTTCTCATGGTTGATCGGAGGGTTAAATTACCAGGTGGAGCATCATTTATTGCCCAACATCTGTCATGTGCATTATAAGAATCTATCGGTTATCGTAGCGGATACTGCTAAAGAATTCGGGATGCCATACCATTCCAATAAAACCTTGGGGGGAGCCATTTGGGATCATATTAAAATGCTGCATCGCTTGGGGAAAACAGCACCCATTACCCAATAAGTAACATCGAATTTATAGCATAATGAATAATTTAAAACAAATAATGAATACAATAACGAATACAATAACGAATACTAAAGTTAAAACAATGAAAGAAGGAACAGTGAAATTTTTTAACAGGAGCAAAGGATTTGGTTTTATAAAGCCTACAGATTCTGAGGAAGATGTTTTTGTACATCAAACAGGTCTCATTGATGAAATCCATGAGAATGACAATGTATCATTCGATCTGAAAAGCGGAGAGAAAGGTTTGAGCGCGGTAAATGTAAAGTTGACCGACTAATCTACTCTTTTACCTATTAAAAAAAGGCCTTTTTTTTAAAACGGCCTTTTTTTATGTTTTTTCTCAATATTGATCTTCTCTTTGATTTAAAATTAAAAATTTTAGATATTAAATCCGCATGTCATGAACGATATAGTCCCTTTTTTTATAAAATTCATCGACAGTTACGTGCAAATAAGTTCATATGAAACGCAATTACTACCCCGGTACACGATCCGGTGCGCTCTTATAAAATGTTGATTATAACTTATTAAATATCAGATGTTTGCAACAATGGACGACTGGGCACTGACGCCTTCAGGTCAGGGTGCCTACCGGCGCTATATTTGTTTTATTCCTTTTTTGCCTGTCCAGAAGGGAATGCAAAAAAGTTACCTTCCCCGGACGATCCATTTGATTTTGTTGGTATTGATGGTGAAATAACCTCAGCCCATGTTGACGGACAGAAATTATCTAAATAAAATATCACCGAGGGTTCTGATGGCGAACAATGGATTAAGTCCAACCGTTCCAAGACTTCAACCTTAATAAGCATCCCCCCACTTCCCATGACTGAAAAGATCCTGGAAAAATACAAGGATAATGCGCGAAATAAAAACGATCAATTGCTACCTATCAGCAGCAACCAGAGGACCAACGCATTTCTAAAGGAAATTGCCCTGATCCGTAAAATTATTATGAACCTGACCTTTCATTTTGCCCGGCATACCATTGCTACAGCAGTTATTATGGCCAATGGTTTTCCAATTGAATCGGTGCGTAAAATGTTGGGTCATCAATCGCTAAAGACGACACAGGTTTATGCGACGATGATTGATAGGAAATTAAAATTGGATATGAATATACCATTGGGAAAATATTTACCCCTGATTTTTTTGTGCCAATAAATGTTCGTTTTAGGCAATAGTCGGAAATTATTTTTTAAGGATTCTCAACGTGCGATAGCATTTCAGCCGTGCTTTCTAAATAACCCAAAACCCGCGACAACATCGTTCCGGAATCAATTTTACTTCACACTTTTTCATCCATCAAATAGGCCTTGCTATTGTCTTGTTTTTAATGAACAGTAATGACTTATAATTACGTTGGGACGCCCCTGTCTAATTGCCGTATGTATCATCATTCGTTATTTGCTAATTGGCAATGTTCTTATCCGTCGTCCTGTCGCTGCAAAAATAGCGTTGGTCAAAGCGGGCGCTGCGGGGGGTAGTGGCGCCTCCCCAAGACCCCTGGGCGGCAAATCACTTAAAAGAAACACAACATTAATATTGGGTACTTCCTCCATTCGCATCCATCGGTAGTCATGAAAATTGGATTGGACAGTCTTGCCGTCCTCAATGGTTATTTCCCCGTAAAGTGCCGCGCAAAGGCCCTCCAGGATCCCTCCCTCCACCTGTGCTGCAGCACCTGATGTATTGATCACAATGCCGCAGTCAACTACGGCGTCCACGTTTAAAATCTTTACGTTCCCAATTTCATCCATCTCTACGGTAACTACTTCTGCAATGTAAGACCCGGAGTTCTTACAGGCCGCAAAACCCCTTCCCTGCCCATCGGGCAAAGGGGTATCCCAATAGCTAATCTCTCTGACTTTATTGATGACCGCAAGTAAGCGCCCAAGGTCATATTCATAATCACCGACGACAGGAACCATCCTCGATGGGCCCAGGAATTTCAGAAAATAATCAATCGGGTCCATTTTATTTAAAGTTGCCAATTCATCCAGAAAACTGTGAACGGCAAATGCGGTAGCGGAATGCCCCACCGCTCTCCATTGCCCTAAAGGTACATCGCTCAACACATGGCCGTATTCAAATTGAAGATTGGGCACAAACCCCGCAGGAAATTCATATTCATCTATTTCCGTTCCGGCTGGGCTTCCATCCCTTCCCAGCGAAGTTTTTCTGGAAGCGTTCGCCAAAATGTGTTGCCAGCCCGAAACCATGCCATCAGGATCTAACGAGGCGGCAAGTTTGTGCACGCTTGCAGGTCGATACCAATCGTGTTTTATATCTTCTTCCCTCGTCCATGTTAACTTTACCGGTTTCCCCATTGTTTTAGACAGAATGGCGGCGTCAATGGCATAGTCCACATAGTACCTCCTGCCAAATCCACCACCAATTCGAGGAAGGTGAATTTTAATTTGTTCAGATCTCAGGCCGAACAATTTGATTAAGCCTTCCTGAAGCGCTTCAGGATTTTGGGTAGGAGCCCACACCTCACAAATGTCCGATCTGAAGTCAACCGTACAGTTCATGGGCTCCATCGTTACGTGCGCCAGGAACGGAACTTCGTATATGGCCTCGAAATTGGTTGCCGCTTTTCTCTTTGCCGTACTTATACTTCCATCTTTCCGTTCTATTGACGTGTTTGTAAGTTTGGAATGAAAACGTTCAAATATGTTTGCTGTATGTTCCTTCCTCGAAGTTGCATTATCCCACTCCACAATTAATTTCTCGGCACCTTTAAATGCGGCCCAGGTAGAATGGGCAATAACCCCGATCCCATTCACAAAGTTTGGACTGTTGGGAGCAATGAGCCTTCCCCCAAATGACTTATTGTTAAGCTCGATGATATCTATGATTCCATTCACCAACCTCGCCTGGGTATCATCCCAATTGGTTACACCACCTTCAAATACAGGATTTTTCAAAACTGTGGCGTACACCATTCCTGGCAGCTTAATATCGATGCAATATTCAATCCCGCCACGCACCAGCTTGGCCAAATCGACCTGGGATATGTTTTTACCGACAATCTCAAAGGCATCAATGGATTTGAACTCCACTTTTTCGGGCAAGGGTATTTTCGAAGCTTCGGTAATCAGTTCTTCAAAAGGCAGTTCGTCCCCTGAAGAGGTATGCAAAACTTTACCATTCAATGTGGTCAACTCCGCTACTGGTTTATTCATCTTTTCTGATGCTGCTTCAATGAGAACATGCCTTACCATGGCGCCTGCTTTTCTCATCAGATCCCAGTTAAGGGTGATCGCATAACTACCGCCCGCCCACTGGTCTTCGTACATTTTATCAAAGTCGGCCTGTATTACGGTTACCTTGTCCCAGTTTGCTCCAAGTTCTTCTGCCAAAATCATGGGCAGGGCCGTTTTAATTCCTTGTCCTATTTCTGGATTTTTGGCGATGAGGGTAACCCAGCCATCGGTATTGATTTTAATTAAGGGGGAGAACTCATAAACATATGCAGGTAATTTTTCCGGGGCGCATGACTGAAGATGCAGGCCAACTATCAGGGCCCCGCTGCCCGAAACGGTAAGTCTGATAAAGTTTCTTCTGTCCAGTTTGTTTTTCATTTCCCAATCTGTTTAATTTCTCTTCCCTCAATGACCTCATACATTTGGTTTGATTCCAGGTTTATACTGGATTGTACTACGCCTGAGGGCCATACAACCTCAACAGAAGCAATTCCGGACATAGTGCCAAAACCAAAGTGGATTTCAGGGGCATTTTCACTTCCGTAACCCGTTTCCCTGGAGAAATACCTTGTCTGCGACTCACCGTCATCGAGGGTAAGTGTTACCCAGCTGCCGATACCATAACTATTGGATTTTATCCCCCTCAATTGAAATTTGACCCAATTGTTGTTCGTGCCTTCATTAATATAACAATC
>DATGCB010000265.1:0-5474 GCA_035312365.1 Eudoraea sp.
GTCAAGGGCATACGCCTTAGTAGAAATTTTGGGCAACATTACGCAATTACGGCCGGGCTGGAAAAAGCAAAGGGGGAATGGATCGTGGTGATGGATTGTGATTTACAGGACAGGCCTGAAGAAATTCCGGCGCTATTTGAAAAAGCGCAAGAGGGTTATGACATCGTCTATGCAAGAAGGCTGGTAAGAAAAGATGGCCTCCTGAAAAAAATGGCGTCTAAGATCTTTTACAGGTTGTTTGGTTATTTAACAGACAGTAAGCAGGATCCTTCCATTGCCAACTTTGGCATATATCACCGGGAAGTTATCCGGTCTATTTTAAAAATGAAAGATCACGTGCGTTATTTTCCAACCATGGTCCAGTGGGTCGGTTTTAGGAGTGCCAAGCTTAATGTAGACCATAGCAGGCGTGAAGATGGAAAATCTTCATATACCTGGCGAAAATTACTAACACTGGCTTTGGATAATGTAATTGCATTTTCCGATAAGCCACTGAAACTTACCATTCGCCTGGGTTTTGTGATTTCCATGATTTCTTTGTGTATCGGGGTCTTCTATTTGTACCGATATCTTGCCGGGGAAATCATAGTGCTGGGGTTCACCAGCCTTGTAATTTCTATCTGGTTCTTATCCGGATTAATAATTTTTATCCTTGGTATTCTCGGTATATATCTGGGTAAAACATTTGACAGGGTGAAGGACAGACCCACTTTTATCATTCATGAAAAGCTTAATTTAAATGAGTAAAATTACCTTGCTATTAATGTCTGAAAAGGGGTTGAGTGTACTAAGGGAAGTTTTATCCTCCTTTGATCCGGAAATCATAGACTTTATTGTTATCGGCTCAGATAAAAATGTGGTAAAGGATTACTCGGAGGAAATCCAGAACCTGGCTCAAAAACATAAAATAAGGACGTTTAAAAGAAATGCGATCTATCAGATAAAGTCGAAGTATGCCATTGCCATATCCTGGAGGTGGTTAATCAACTATGAAAACGAGCAAACCAGGCTCATCGTATTCCATGATTCCCTGTTGCCAAAATACCGGGGTTTTGCCCCCCTGGTCAACCAACTAATTCAAAAAGAACCCATCCTTGGCGTTACAGCCTTCCTGGCAAATGAAGCGTTTGACAAGGGAGCGATCATCAAACAGCTAAAAACCAACATCTCGTATCCTATTAAAATTGAGGAGGCGATCCGCAAGGTAACTCCTTTATATAATGATTTGGCTAATAGTATCATAGGAAGGATTGTAAATAACCTGGAATTAAACATTGTTGCCCAAAGCGAAGAACAGGCTACATATTCGCTGTGGCGGGATGACAGGGATTATGAAATAAACTGGAGTGAGCATGCTGAAGACATTCAGCGGTTTATCAACGCTGTTGGTTTTCCATATTTAGGGGCGTCGACCCATATTGGAGATCGAACCATCCGGATTTTGGATGCTAAAGTTGAACCGGACCTGTGCATAGTGAACAGGGATCACGGCAAAACACTTTTCTCTGAAGAAAATCATGTGGTCGTAGTATGCGGAAAGGGATTGCTTAAAATAACCCAGGCCGTATATGACGATTCCAAAGAATCTATTTTTCCGCTACAAAAATTCAGACTCCGATTCTTATGAGGATCCCCTTCAACAGACCATTTCTAACCGGAAAAGAAACGGACTATATAGAGCAGGCGGTTCGTTCCGGGAAAATTTCCGGCAATGGCGACTTCACCAGAAAATGTCATCGCTTTTTTGAGCAAAAATACGGGTTCAAAAAATGTCTGCTGACCACTTCGTGTACGGCCGCCCTGGAAATGGCGGCTATTTTAATTGATATAGTAGCCGGGGATGAGATCATCGTACCCTCCTTTACCTTTGTCTCCTCAGCCAATGCGTTTGTTTTACGAGGAGCGACCATTGTTTTTGCTGACAGTTATCAGGAGAATCCCAATCTGGACCCCGAACTGCTCGAAGCGCTGATTACCCCCAAAACCAAAGCGATTGTAGTGGTGCATTATGCCGGTATTGCCTGTGATATGGACCGAATAATGGAAATTGCGGCCCGGCATTCCCTGTTTGTAATTGAAGATGCCGCCCAGGCTATAGACTCCTATTACAAGGGAAGGCCACTGGGGGGAATTGGCCATCTGGGTGCATTTTCCTTCCATGAAACCAAAAATATTATCAGTGGCGAAGGTGGGATGCTGGTGGTAAATGACGACAGATTTTTGAAGCGCTCAGAAATTATTTGGGAAAAAGGCACCAACAGATCCGCCTTTTTCAGGGGAGAAACAGATAAATATTCCTGGGTCGACATTGGTTCCTCATTTCTTCCATCGGAAGTGATCGCGGCCTTCCTTTATGCACAGCTAGAAAACCTTGAGCACATCCAAAAAGCCAGGATGAAGATATGGGACAGGTATTTCGAATCCTTTGCAACCGAACCTAATGATTTTATAATTGGCTTGCCGGTCATTCCCGAATACGCAACGAACAATGCGCATATGTTTTTCCTGGTCTGTTCCGGCAAGGACGAAAGAGACGCCTTAATCCGTTGTCTTAAAAAGAATGACATCCTTGCTGTCTTTCATTATCTCCCCCTGCATAAAAGCCCCTTTTATAAGGACAAACACGACGGAAGAAGGTTACCAAACTGCGAAAGATTCGCTAAGGGTATCATCAGGTTGCCCTTCTTTTATGCACTCCTAAAAAAAGAGCAACTGGAAATAATAAACATTATTAAAAATGAGCTGCTATAGACACAGCAAATTTTGGGATCCTATGGTCATTAAAAAAAAGGGTACTTCCGTACTAGCCGGGCTGTTGTCATTGTTGAATGTCGTTGCATTGCTTGCCATTAGCTGGTCTTGCTTTCGGGGTATTGACCTGAGCGACGAGAGTTATTATTACCTGGGGTATTTGTATTTTAACAATGATCCCGGTTTGTACCCGGCGTCATTTCACCAGGTATTCGGAAGGCTTTTTTCTTCCTATGGATTTACCCTTACCGACCTGAGGTTTCTAAGGCTGCTTTTAACGATAGTGGCCATGGTCCCATTGTATTTTGGCGTGGAGAAAATACTTCGTCTTAAAAACCGGGCCGACAAAGTGGTCCTCTTCAATGTGATGTTAGGCGGGATGCTGATGAGCTATGTGTGGGGACCCCTCACCCTGTCCTATAATTCCATGTCCAGTATCCTTATTGCCATCATAAGTGGCTTATGGTTATTGGCTGCAGTTAGTGATCTCCCGTATTCCAGGGTGGTCTACTCCCTCCTGCTGGGTTTTTTGTTCACAATTTTGTTCTTTGTAAAAATAACCAACGTCCTGCTTTTGCCCATATTGCTAATAACCACCTTCTATTTTCTTTACCAAAAGAAATCTCCGGGGAAGCATCTTCTGAAACCCGCCCTTATCTGTATCACCGTTTTTTGTATCGGGAGCATTACTGCCCTGGCAGTAATCGGCGGCGGGGTTTCATTCATCCCCGGGGCCCTGGAGCAACACGTTCAGGAATCATTTGCAATGAGCAATAATCCTACCCATTCTTTCTGGTTCCTGATAAAAAGATATTATGACAATGCTGAGATGGTCGTAAAAAGGTTGAAATATCCCTTTATAACATTGGTAGTTTTCTTCACAGTGTTGCTGTTCTTAATCAGGGGTAAATGGGGGAAAAAATCCTTCCCTGGGACGCTGTTCAACTCCATTGCGGGATTGATCCTTATAATCACCGTGGTGCAGCACAGGTATTGGACAGGAGGTTCGGGATTTCATTATCAGGTATTGATCCCCTATCTGTTTATCGGGGTCCTGGTTTTAATGAACCGGTATCTGGAGAAACGGAATATTGACTTCGTCCCTTTGCTGTGTTTGTTATGCATCCCGGTGGCCGGTGCTGTCGGCACAAACAACGGCCTTTCGCTTCAGGTACTGATCTATGGGGTATTTATTTTCCTCACCCTGTATTATTTAGTCTATACCTCCCAAAACTTCTGGTACAAACAGCTTGTCTTCTTTGTCATGGTGTTATTGGGCACTACCCAGATCACCACAGCAACCATTTTTCATCCGTACAGGCAGGCCCGGCTGACAGAAGCGGTGCACCGATTGGAAGGGGTAGATGTTCTGGACGGGTTGCAGGTGGATAGCCGGGTTTTAAGGTTAAGGGAAGAATTAGCCTTTCTGGATAAGGTGGACGCGAACTATGTATTTACATACAGCCTACAAAGGGGGATGACGCTGCTCGCCAATAAAAAACCTTTCTCTTTAGAGTGGTATCATGAAAATGAAGTTCAAAAAATGTGTAGCGTTATCAATAAATCAAAAATTGAACCGAGCGACCTGATTTTTTTAATTCCGGATGAAGCTCCTCTGGAAAAAGAAGTAGTCAGGTGTCTGGAAGAACAGGGTATTTTCCTGAACAAACAGTACTTTATAGCAAAGACCTTTAAATTCTTTGACCGAAGGTGGAAAAAGGAAATGACATTACATGTATATCAACCTGCGACAGCGCAAACCAGAAGGTAAGAAATTGTCCTTGTGGCGTTTGAAGATCATAAAAAGTCCAACAAATCATTTTTTCAGAACAATTTCGCTCCTCTTTATCCCAAGATCATACCGGGAATAATTCCGGAATTCTGCAGCTGGCTTCAATTTCATTAATTCCTCTTTTTCATTCGCATCCGGAAGTATCGGAACCTCCTTCAAAATCTCGAAGCTGGTTTGTCCCAGTATTGCAATATAATCAGGATGCCTCAACCGATTTTGATACTGGAGTTCAGGGTTGTATTTCTTCCAATCCTTTGCGGAGTACTTGAGAAAATTATAGATTGAAATACCGCTGTCGAAGTGCGACAGAACAAGATCCGGCTCTAACGGTCGCACCTATATTTTTTGACCAAGAACAAACGGGGGAAATAAGCGTGGTTGAAACGGTCAAAATATGGAACGCCTCCACCGCGGTCACCAGGTTTAAAGGCCAGCGAATTCCTGTGAAGCATCAGGGACCCGCCGGAGGCAATTCCTCTGTGGATATCAATTTTCTTTTTAGATTTATATTTCATGACAAAAGAGGAGCCTTCCAGAATATTCCTTGATTCTCTTAATTCCCCCGGCTTTACAGGGTGATTAATCCACTTGTACACACCTGATTTTACAGGTTCCTGTTTTATCATCATAATCGTCTTTGTTTTCCATCCTATATTGTGGTGGTCATCGGAATTATTTTGAAAAAACCCAACTTCGTCGTTGAGGAACAGACTGCTATAAATAGTTTTTGAGCAAATTTCATGATTTCTTATTGATGGATGACTTTCATTTCCAAGATACAAATAACACGAGCTTAACCTAATTTTTTATCGCTTTAAATCGTCCTTTAAAACGACCCCCTTCGGGGTATTTTTGAAAAGGCATGACCCCTTTTGTCCGGGGGTTCAAAACCAGGCATCTTGCAATAGTCACGACCATTAACAATTTATAG
>DATGCB010000266.1:0-10068 GCA_035312365.1 Eudoraea sp.
CAGGCACTGGAGTACTGTTGCCTTTTCCATCATATTGACCTGGAACAGGAGCAAAAAGAAGACTTAATGAGGGCATATTCGGTCTTGCCGGCCTATGAGGATGTTAAAAATGCCCTGAGGAATTTAGATGAATTGGACTATACTCAATATGCCTTTTCCAATGGCAGTGCTGCTGCCGTCACCGGCCTCCTGGAAAACGCCGGTATCTCGGACCTGTTTCACGGTATTGTAAGCGTGGAGGCCACCCGTGTGTTCAAACCAAATCCTTTGGTCTACCGCTATTTTAACGAACAAACAAATTCCAAAAAGGAGCACTCCTGCCTCATTTCAGGCAATCCCTTTGATGTTATGGGCGCCATTTCTTACGGCATGCATGCCATTTGGGTGCAACGTTCACAGGATACTATTTTTGATCCGTGGGAGTTTGTACCCACAAAAACCATCAAACAATTGGGTGAACTGCCATCCGTCTTAAAAGCGATCCCTTAAATCTCTGTCATTCTCAGGCCTCCAGGGCTTTCTTCACATATACCCTGGCGAGATGTGCACGATATTCCGCATCGGCAAAATGATCACTCATGACTTCCACCCCGTCTACGGCATGGGATGCGGCTTCACTGTTTCCATCATACGCCTCCTCAACGGCGGTAGCCCTGTACGGGGTATCAGCCACCCCGGTAATGCCGACCCTTACATTTTTACCCTCCTTTACCACCGCAACGCCCACAACGGCAAAGCGGGAGGCTGACTGGTAGAATTTTTGATAATTCCCGTTCGCTACTTTCGGAAACCGTACTGAAGTAATGATCTCATCCTCTTCCAGGGCCGTTGTGAAAATACCCTGAAAAAATTCCATGGCTTTAATGGTTCTGGAACCGTTCTTACCTTCTACCTCAACGGAGGCATCACAGGCCAGTACCACGGCCGGGTAATCAGCCGAAGGATCGGAATGGGCAAGGCTGCCCCCAATAGTACCCCTGTTCCTTACCTGCAGGTCGCCAATGGTCTCAGCGGCCTGGGCCAGGATATTCAAATGAGCTTTAACGAGGTCTGAACCTAGTATTTGCTTATGGGTACAATTGGCCCCAATGACCAATGTATCTCCATCTTCCCTTATGGTGTTCATCCCTTTTATACCCGTAATATCTATGAGCACCTCAGGCCTGTTGAGCCTTAGTTTCATGGCAGGTATAAGGCTGTGCCCGCCCGATAATATTTTGGCGTCGAAACCATGTTTGTCAAGTAGGTCAACGGCTTCACCAACCGAAGCAGCTTTTACGTATTTAAATTTTGATGGTATCATTTTCTTTCGGTTTTAATGTTATATGGCTTCTATCATCATAAATAGCCGCTCCATGGGAGTTCCCGGCATCCGGCAACCACAAGAAATCACAGATCGCCTTATTTACCCATTTCCGCTAATGCTGCATTGCCCTCCAAACGCGCTGAGGGGTCAGTGGCATCTGAATGTCGGTAACCCCCAAATGTGCGAGGGCATCGACTACTGCGTTCACCACTGCCGGAGTAGAACCAATAGCACCTGCTTCCCCTGCACCCTTCACACCAAGTGGATTATGA
The DNA here is from genome assembly GCA_035312365.1 of Eudoraea sp. Taxonomy (GTDB): domain Bacteria; phylum Bacteroidota; class Bacteroidia; order Flavobacteriales; family Flavobacteriaceae; genus JAFMPW01. The sequence continues at coordinate 1,579 of DATGCB010000266.1, forward strand.
GGACATGGCGTTATTGTACGGTCGGTTTCAATCATGGGCAAATCATCTGCGCGCGGCATTGCATAATCCATATAGGATCCACTGATCATCTGTCCTCCATCATCATATACTACTTCTTCCAAAAGGGCCTGGCCGATCCCCTGTACCACCCCACCATGTATTTGTCCATCAACGATCATGGGATTCATCACATTCCCTACATCGTCGCACGCGACAAATCGTTTCAGATCAACTTTACCGGTATCCGCACTGACCTCAACGACCGCAATATGAGTTCCAAAAGGGAATGTAAAATTAGCGGGATCATAAAAACTTGAGAAGTCGAGCCCTGGTTCAAGGCCCTCAGGATAGTCATGTGGCACATAGGCCGTCAGGGCAACATCCCCGAAGGAAACCGATTTATCGGTCCCCTTAACCGTCCATTTACCACCGGAATATTCCAGATCCTCAGCGGCTGCTTCCAATTTATGAGCCGCGATTTTTGCTCCTTTTTCCAATATTTTGTCGATGCTTTTTATTATAGCGGTACCCCCGACAGACAGACTTCGGGATCCATAGGTCCCCATGCCAAAGGCAACCTGTTCCGTATCGCCATGGACAATTTCAACGTCGTCCATGTCAATTCCAAGTTTGTCTGCGACGAACTGCGCAAAAACAGTCTCATGTCCCTGGCCATGGGAATGCGTTCCTGTAAACACGGAGATCTTGCCGGTAGGTTGTACCCGCACATGGCCAACTTCGTATAATCCGGCCCGGGCGCCCAGGGCACCCACAACTGCTGAAGGGGCTATCCCGCAGCCTTCGATATAGGTAGATATACCCACCCCCAGGAGTTTACCATTTTTCCGGGCTGCCTGCTGTTCTTTGCGAAAATCCTCGTAACCCAGCATCTCCAATCCCCTTTTCAATGTCCCCTCGTAATTTCCACTATCATACTGGAGGGCAACCTGGGTCTGATAACCAGGCTGTTCAATACCGTCAAAAGGAGGGATGAAATTTTTAAATCGAATTTCGGCCTGATCCATATTCATCTCTATGGCTGCTTTGGAAAGCATGCGCTCGAGCAGATAGGTTGCCTCGGGCCGCCCTGCACCACGATACGCATCCACCGGTACGGTATGTGTAAAGGGAGCCGTGACATTGAGATGAATCAAGGGTGTGGCATATACCCCCTGAAACAGCGTCCCGTGCAAATACGTAGGTATTGCGGGAGCAAAGGTGGAAAGATAGGCCCCAAGGGCACAGTATTCATCCGTTAGGTGAGCCACAATTTTGCCCTCCTTGTCAAAACCCATTTTGGATTTGACCACGTGGTCCCTGCCATGGGCATCCGTAAGGAAGGCTTCACTTCTGTCCGCAGTCCATTTTACGGGCCTGCCAATTTCTCTTGAGGCCCATGTTAACAAGGCTTCTTCTGTATAGTGATAAATTTTACTTCCAAATCCTCCACCCACGTCATAACTTACCACACGCACCTTGTGTTCCGGAATACCCAGAACGAAAGCGCAAAGGAGAAGTCGTATCAGGTGTGGATTCTGTGTACTTGAATACAGCGTCCATTTATCGCCATTTACATCGTAGTCCGCAATATAGCTTCGGGGTTCAATGGCATTGGGTGCGAGGCGTTGGTTATTAAATTCCAGTTCCGTCACGTGGTGGGCTGCTTCCAGGGCCGCCTCAACCTCAGCGCGGTCATTGCCTATACACCAGTCGAAGGCGGCATTGTCCGGCCATTCATCGTGTACGATCGGAGCGCCTTGCGCCATTGCTTTTTTGGGATCCGTGACTGCCGGCAGCTCTTCATATTCCACTTCCACAAGTTCGGCGGCATCCCTTGCCAGTTCAAGGCTTTCCGCTATGACAATGGCAACCGCTTCTCCCAAATGGCGTATTTTATCCCTGGCAAGCAATGGGTGTACGGGTTCCCGCATGGTTTCACCATTCTTAAAATTTACCTGCCATCCGCAGGGAACTCCATATTGCCCGCAGGCATCATTGGCTGTGTACACCGCTACAACGCCCTCCGCCTTTTCTGCGCCAGAGGTATCTATGCTTACAATTTTAGCATGTGCATATGGACTTCTCGCAAAAGCTGCCTGGGTCATTTTCGGAAGTTTAATATCGTCCGTATATTTCCCCGCACCTTTCAGAAAACGTGCATCTTCACGCCTTTTAACAGATTTTCCTATATAATTTCCCATGAGTTATCCCTTTATATGTTCAGCTGCATGTTGAATAGATTTAACGATATTGTGATATCCGGTACACCTGCAGAAATTACCTTTCAAACCATCACGAATCTCTTTTTCGGTGGGATTGCTGTTATTTTTAAGAATATCCGCAGCAGTCATCACCATCCCTGGCGTACAAAATCCACATTGTAATCCATGATGTTCTTTAAAAGCGGCCTGTATCGGATGCATTTGGGTACCATTGGCCATTCCCTCAATAGTGGTTATTTCACATCCATCTGCCTGGACAGCCAAAATGGTGCAGGATTTTACCGCATCTCCATCCATGGTAACGGTACAGGCACCGCACCCGCTGGTATCGCATCCTATATGCGTACCCGTAAGATCCAGGACTTCCCGTAAATACTGCGACAGGCTCATCCTGGGTTCAATTTCATGGGTAAATGACTCCCCATTGACCTTTAGTGTTACGTTCATCTGATTTATGATTTAAAATATAATGTTCCATCTAATGTACCCGGGTGGCGATTAGCCATCTGCCATGTGCCGTTCTTCCAACTCCTTTTCCATAGATTTAAAAAATTGCTTGGAAAGGGTACTCACCACACCACTCATGATTCGTTGCCCCATCCTGGCCAGCATCCCGGACAATTTTGAATCCCCGGAATACTGTACCTGTGTTTGCCCGTCATCCGTAGCTGAAAAATTCATTGCAATTCTGGCCACGGCATTTCCCATTTTACTTTTTTGATCCACCACAAGCACACAACTTTCATTTTCAACCTTATCCTCCATAGATAAAAAACCTGTGAATTCCCCTTTGACCGGACCGACTTTTACCTCGGAGAGCGCCTCATATTTATCGGAACCCAATGGTTTCAATTTCTTAATACCGGGAGTTACTTTTTCTAGGACATCCGGGTCCATAACCATCTTCCAAAAGACTTCAGGGGTAGTTTTTAAGGTATAATTCCCGGAAATTTTCATGTTTCAATATTGGGTCTATGAATATAAAAATTAAGCGGAAAAAAAGTAAGGTTTTTAGGGATTATTTTTACATTTTTCACGATTCATCCCATCTAAATTCACCGCTTGTGCGAACCGGGTTGATCATTTCTGGTTTTTTGTAAATTCCGCTTCTTTTTTATCTGATGTATGACTTGTTTTAGACTCTCCAGATTATGGGCGGGTGCGAGTACATCGATGTATGGTAGCGCAGTTTTCAGACCGATGGATTCCGGCATAAAATTACGGCTGCCGGCCAGCGGATTCAACCAGATAACTTTACGTGTCTTTTTATAAATGGCAGCCATTGCATCTTTCATACGTTGTGGTTCTCCTGTATCCCAACCGTCGCTCAAAATAAAAACAATCGTCTTTTTGTCTAACAGGCCGTATCCGTAATTTGTGGTGAAGTCCTCAAGGCAACTGCCTATGGTTGTACCACCAGACCAGTGTGGTACGCGTTCGGAGATAGTGTCGAAGGCCTTGTCAAATTCAAAATTATCCAGGATTTCGCTCACCCGGTGGAGGGCGGTACTGAATACAAAAGTCTCAATGCGGTCATACGCGTTTTGAAATGCGTAAATCAGATGCACAAAAAAACGGCTGTATAGATCCATCGACCTGCTCACATCACAGAGGAGTATCAGCTTCAGTTTCTTTTCCTTCTTTTCCCCGTAAACAAGCACTTGTATTTCACCCCCCTTCCTCATATTCGCCCTGATCGTCCTTTTCAGATCCAGGTTTTGATGTTTTTTAGAAGTGCGCTTAAGACGACTTTTCTGATGTGCCACTTTTTGGGCCAGCCTTTTGAGAAGGCCCATCATCAGTTCCATTTCATCCCTATTCAGATCAAGGAAATTTTTCCTTGTCAGCACTTCCAGATCGCTATAGGAAGCAACTTCCTTCTCGTCCCCGGTTGGTGTAAGATTTAACCAGTTCTTCAGGGATTCAAATTGTGCCTCCTTCTTTTGGCGTTCCGCTTGTTTCTCCTTTTCAACCAATTTCTCTTTTGTTTTTGCATCTACCGCCATGGACAACTGTTCCCAGAATTCGGCATAGCAGCTATCAAAATTTTCATATTGATACTGGTTTTTGGTCAGAATGGCCTTAAGCGCCCCTTTGAATTCCTTTTCCCGTGCTATCGGTAGCCAGGAGATCGCACGGAGAGCATCCGCTTCCTCGGTGGCACCCAAACTATACCCCTTTCCCCTCAGAAATCTGCAGAACAAGACCACATTAGCCGAGAGTTCTGTTTTGTATGTTATTAGATGTTGGTCCACCATTCAGTTGAGTTAACAGCAAGCGCTATTAGGTAGCGGGATGCCTGGGGCCCGAAGCACGGTGTGCCGAGTTCGGTCATCGCTGCCATAATTTACTTAATTTTGTTGCAAAAAGCGGCGATCATATTCATTAATTCAAAAGTAAAACCGGAGATTTCTTCAAAATTTTCCCTAGATATACAATTCCCGTTTTTTGAATTCTGCCTGCATGTGATCACCCCGGCTGATCATCGTTCAGAAAGGCCCACAAACTTCCTGAATTCGGGTTTAGACTGCCTGATGGTCCCTTCAGAAATAGGCGAAGCAATTTCGTCAGCTGTCCGCTGAACTTAAGATGACAGTTTGAAAATTGATTTTGTTGGAAATTCACCGGCCAACTCATTAATTACCTTCCTCTATTGCAAAACATTTCGGCACACCTTGCGTTGTAAGTGATACGCTTGCAATGCAGCAAGTTGGCACACAAAGTATAAACGAACTGTTCGATCAGGTGATCCTGGATTCCACGCCGGTCTTCTCCAATAGTTCTGAAAGGGCATCCTGGGTTCTGCGCATGTCCTGCCAGTCTTTCAGCACAACCCCCAGAGTGCTCTCCACGATTTCCTTGTCCAGGTGGGTCAAATGCATTGTGGCCAGTGCACGAGCCCAATCTATGGTTTCTGAAATTCCCGGCGTCTTCTCTAACTTCACTTGTCTTAACTCCTTCATAAAGATGCATATTTGTTTGCCGAGGCGGGCATCCGCTTCGGGTACTTTCGCCTTCACAATGGCCAACTCCTTTTCAAAATCCGGGTAGTCTATCCACAGGTACAGGCACCTCCTGCGCAAGGCTTCCGATAGTTCCCTGGTCCTGTTCCCCGTAAGGATAATCTGTGGCTTGTTGATGGCTTTTATAGTCCCCACTTCGGGGATGGTCACCTGCCAGTCTGATAATACCTCGAGCAAAAAACTTTCAAATTCCTCATCAGCCCTATCTATTTCATCAATTAATAAAACGGGCCTTCCTGGATGAGTAATTGCCTGAAGAACAGGTCTTTTTAATAGAAATTTATCAGAGAATATGGTTTCTTCCATGGCTTTGATGTCTTCCTTTTTTCCCTCCCGCATCTTTAGGTAAAGCAGTTGATGCTGGTAATTCCATTCATATAGAGCATGCGTGCTATCAAGGCCTTCATAACACTGAAGCCGTATTAAATCGGTGTCCAGCGCTTTGGCCATTACCTTGCCTATCTCGGTCTTCCCTACTCCTGCAGGGCCTTCCACAAGCAAGGGTTTTTCCAGTTTCATCGCCAGGAAAATCGACATGGCAATGGCATCATCGCTGATATATCCCTGCTCAAGCAGCATCTTCCGGATCCGATCTAAATCTACATGTTTCATAAAATACCACCTCAAATAATTTGATGTTTAAGATACCCAAAATAAGGAGGTAGCCCAAATTTTTACGGAATATTGTATCCAGAGAAAAGGGCTGCGAAAGTGCCCAGATTTTGTCAGGTTCCCTTTGGAAAAAGGACCAATTAAAAGGCGGGACCTATGTTTTGCCTTCAAAAGCCATCACCATTAAAAACATAAACAAACTGTTTCTGGTACTTATCCTGGTTCAGGGCGCGCACTCTTCGGAGGAGTATATGGGACGGTTATGGGAAAACTTCCCGCCCGCCACCTACCTGACCGGCGTGATTTCGGAAAATCCGGAAACCGGATTTTTAATAGCCAATATAGGGCTGTTTGTATTCGGGATCATATGTTGGTTTATCCTGGTGTCCGGGAGTTCCCTTTTTGCCCGACCCATCATTTGGTTTTGGATCGTCCTGGAAACCATCAACGGGCTAGGGCATCCAATATGGTCACTCATTCAGGGAGCATATACCCCGGGAGTTGCTACGGCCTTCATATTACTACTACTATCCATTCTTATCTACCGCCAATTGAAGCGCTTACATGCTGCCGGACAGTAACTGATATCCCAATCCTGCCCCGCATCCCGGCCTCTTACAAATTCTCCAGCTGGTTGCTCTTTTTATCTTCACTTATGGTCCAAAAGAAGCCCACGAAAAAGAAACTGTCAGCGGCAGGGCGCAGGGCAAGACGGTCAAAATTCCCATTGGCGTCCGGTGTAGAGGCATATTGATAATTGTTTATATTTTTAAAGCCCAGGACATTGTTAACGGAAAAGTACAGGATCTTTTGCGGGTCGATCACGTATGCCCAATTAATACTCAGATTATTATAGGAAATGGTCTTTCCCGACATAAACTCAGGGACATTGGGGTCGTCATAGGAACGGCCCGATCCATAGCTATATGACAAACCAATTTGTGACCTCCAATCGGTAACAAAGTATTTAGCCACTGCTGACGCACTATGCCTTGGGGCAAAATTGGGAGTGGCAGTTTCCCGGAAATTACGGTAGTCCCGCTCTGTATTTAAATAGGAATAGGATATCCAGTAATCCAGATAATCAACGGTGCTGTTGTCTCTCCAAAATACGTCCAGGCCCGTGGCATAGCCGTGACCGGAATTACTAAAATTAGAATTGAATTGCGTCAGATCCGTGTCGTATTTCAGGAGGTTATCATAGTCCTTATAATAGGCTTCCGCCCTGAAGGTCCTGCCATTCCCGAGGTATTGATAATTAAGTATATAGTGAGATGTTTTCTCTGCCTCCAGGTTTTGGTCATACTTCACATATTCGGTCAGTGGATTTTGATAGAACGTGCCATAGGCAAGTGAAAACTGCCCATTTTCACTGCTCTTATACGCTACTGATGCCCTGGGCACCACATTGAAATCTGCCAAAACATCAGAATGTTCAGCCCTTACCCCTAGTTTCATGGCGAAACGATTGCTCAGGAAGATATCCCCTTCTACAAAGGCTGCTCCCAAATGGTCTGTAAAACCGGCATCATAGGAAAATCCGTCAGGGGAGCTGAAAGTTTCCCGGTACCGGGTTAATAAATATTCGGTCCCAAGACATAGATTAAATCGGTTGCTAAATCCTTTTTGCAGTTTTAACTTTACATGGGTCCCCGTTTCTTTGGTATCAATCGTATCGTCAATCAGCCCAATTGCATTGGTATCATATGAAACACTTGCCCCTGTGCCAAGCGTCCATTCCTTGTTAAAAAAATGTTTATAGGAACCATTTAAATACAGATTGTTGTTCTTTAGCCGGAACCTGATAAAGTCCTGGTAGTTGATATCCTCCTGGTCAATATCGAGGTTTGAGTGCGCAAATCCGGTATAAAGTTTAAGAAATCCATTTTCCTTCCTACTTCGAAATACAGCCTCGCCAGAAGCAGACTCAAATGGTTTACGCCAGCGAACCCCCTGATCGGAAGGGATCAGGGCTTCATAAGGTTCCAGGTTAATATAGGAAGTATTTATGCTGAGGGATTCATCCTCCCATATCTCGGTATGCCCCACCCCGCCACCAACGGACATAATGGAAAGATCGGTCTTCTCCTGATCGGGCACATCGGTTGTATTCAGCAGCAGGACACTGGAAAGTGCCTGTCCGTATTCCGCAGAATATCCTCCGGTGCTAAAAGTGATTCCTTTAAATAAAAATGGGGAGAACCTTCCCCGGGTAGGAATGTTGCTGGCTGTGGCATTAAAAGGCTGAAAGACCCTGAGCCCGTCTATGAATACCCGGGTCTCCCCTGCTTCCCCACCGCGGACAAATAATCTGCCATTTTCACTTACTTTTGAAGTTCCGGGCAAGGTTTGCAGTGCAGCGACAAAATCGCCAGCCGCCCCGGCAGTGGTAACAATATCCAATGGTTTCAGGACGGAGGCTTTGGAGTTATCCCCGGCTTCAAAAGTGCCCGCGGTTAATGTAACTCCCGAGAGTGTGTTGATAGCTTCAGACAATTTAATTTTCACTGCTTCGAAATACGAAATATCTCCGGGTTGATAATGGGTTTCAAACCCCATCATTGAAACCACCAGCATCTGTGTTCCGGTTTCATAGGTTTCAAAAATAAAATTACCAGATTCATCTGTCGAAG
>DATGCB010000267.1:0-3004 GCA_035312365.1 Eudoraea sp.
CCTGTTACAACACACCACCTGGCATTGGTGCCATCCGCCGTTAACCGGTCCTTGCCTTCAGATGTTAAAACAGAGCAATTATCCGCTTTCCACCGCTCTGTAAACCGCATCCCGATGCCTCCCCCATAACGGTACGCCTCAAAGAGAATTCCATTTTCCAGCGGTGACCTGAAAGTTGTCGAGTAATCGAACATATAGCGGTCTTTCCTGTTCAAATCAAAAAGCGTTACACGGAGGTTTTCATTGAGCGCAACCTGAGGTTCTTTTTTGGAAATAAAATCAATATGCTCCTGCGCAGCTGTAAACGAGCCAAATACACTACCCGATGTGGTGCTGATAAACTTCTTAAAAAGTACGGTGCCCTTCCCGTCACCCAAATTCCAAAAATCTACCTGCTGTCCCCTGATCTGCGTATGCGTCCAGGGACCCCAAATGCCATAGTGGTGGTAATGGTCGCTGGGCTGTATCCGCGTCAGGGTGTCACCGCCGGGTGTTATTACCGGGTGGACATACCCTGATTTCCGAAAAATAGAATCCACGCCCTGCGGCGGATACGTCATTCCGTATCTGTACGTTAAAAGTGATCTATCATCAATGGCAAGTTGTAAATTTCCGTCCTCCTTTTCATAGGTTACGGTCGACTCTGGTTGGGAACTATCCGCTGTATCACTAAAGTAGTAAGATGCCTTACCGCCATTCTGCACAAACCAGAGCCTCCCCTCCTGGTCAGTTTTATAAGGTACCGTAATGGTTGTTCCATTTTCTTTTTTGATCAGTGAATGCCTTTCCTCTAAACGCAAACCATATGCTTTAAGTCCCTCAATATTGAGCATGACAGGTCCGGAGGGAGAAATCCCACCAATTTCCCTGACTTTAAACCGGACTATTTCGTCTTCGGCACAGGAAAATGCAGTGACAATAAGGAAAAAAAGAAAGATTCGTCTCATCGTGTTCGGTCTGACAACGGAATTTAGTGAAACAAAAAATGATATCAAAGGAACTCCAAATCATTTACGCAATCGATTGCACAATAAGGGGCATCCTTACCTGATACCAATCAGAAATCCTATGTTTTAAAAGTTGAACATCTCACGTTTAAACGTACCGTGGATTGAAACAAATGTTCTAAAGGTCCCGTTTATTGTGTATTATTGTTATATTCATGGGGTTAATGAATTAAGGATTGAAATTTAAAAGTTAAGATCTGGCCGGCCATCATAAATCTGCAAATTTTAAATACTCTCTTTATCAGACATCAGTAAAACGTTCGGGAATCTACCAAATGGTATGTCAAAGTAGTAACAAGATGAAGAAATCTGTGCTTATCGCCTTTATCCTCCTTAATGCTGGCAGTTTATCGGCACAGGAAATGCAACCCTTTGAACTGTCAAATGAATGGATTGCCAAAATTGAACGGCTGGTGCCTTCTGTCCCGAAGGTAAAATACGGGGACAAAAAAAAGATCCTGGTATTCTCCAGGGCAACGGGGTTTTATCATTGGACGATTCCGCACAATGTGGCGGTGTTGAAAATACTGGCTAAAAAATCGAACGCCTTCGAAATCCATGTTGGCTACGATATCGCAAATTTCGATAAGAAAAGCCTCAAAAAATACGACGCGGTCATACTTAATAATTCAAATCCCAAGGGGGATGGTCGGGATCTGTTCTCAGATCTGTTAACAGAAAACTCCTCATTGCCGGCCGCTGAAATTGGCAGGATAGCCCCTGAATATGAACAAAATCTGATCAGCTATGTCGCAAAAGGCGGAGGTTTAATGATATTGCACGGGGCGATTGTGGTACAAAATAACTCTCCTGCATTCAGTAAAATGACGGGCGGCAGCTTTGACTACCACCCAAAGCAACAGCAAATTCATGTAAAAGAAGTAGATGTCGGCCACCCGCTGGTCAGGGCGTTCAAGGGGAAAGGACTTACCCATGTGGATGAACCTTATTTTTTCAAAAATGCATATTTCGATTACAATTTTAGACCCTTGCTGTACCTCGAGGCCGATAAACTGCTAGATGTAAGAAAAGCGGTTGTCAGCAACATCGTTTATGTTTCATGGATCAAGCGGCATGGCAAGGGAAGAGTGTTTTACAGTTCTCCTTCCCACAATGCCCAAAGTCTGGAAAATCCCGAATTTCTTCAGTTCCTCCTTGACGGGCTGCACTATGTTGTTGGGGATTTGGACTGTGATGACAGTCCCATTGGCACTGAATAAGAATAGACTGACATAGTTTTTGTCGGTGCTGTCACAAAAATTACCATATGAAAACAAAGTCTGACGCATATGTGGTTTGCAGAAATCCGGGGAGCATCGCAATGCTGGTCATCCTCAGTTTTTCGCTGGGGTTGTTATCCTGCCGCCAACAAAAAAAGTCGGTTACAGAAAGTAATGAACCCACCCGAAAAGAAATTCCGGAACCCCCGGAGAACCAAAACAGGGGTCAGGTTCTCCTGGATAAATGCCTGCTTGCCCATGGAGGCCTGGACCGATGGAAAAGTTACGAGGGTCTCGAATACCAGCTCAACAGTAATGGGAAGGAGGTTTATCAGATCACCCAACTTAAGGATCGGCGGGCGTATTTAAAATCCAAGTCGTATGAAGTGGGTTTTGACGGGAAAGTAGCCTGGGCGTTACCAGATGCGAGTGAAGTCCCCGGAGAGTCTGCCGTCTTTTATTACAACCTGGATTTTTACTTTATCGGAATTCCTTTCCTTTTGAAGGATCCCGGCGTTAAGGCTACCTATGCCGGTAAAGCAACAATTAACGGGCAACCGTATGAATCCCTCAAAATAACATTTAACCCAGGGGTGGGATTCACTCCGGAAGATGTTTACCATTTATACATAGAGCCGGAGACCTTTATGTTAAGGATCCTGACCTACTCCGTGGCCTATTTTAACCGGGAGAATGCTCCTGTCAATAGTGCCAAGCTTTATACGAATTATATATACGTGGATGGACTCTTAATGCCGACAACGATGGAGAATTTTG
>DATGCB010000268.1:0-14040 GCA_035312365.1 Eudoraea sp.
CGCGCTGGGGTGCGGGCTTTGAACGCCATTTTTCAAATGCTGAGGCTGCAGTTCTTACGACCTTCTCAAAATCCGCTTTGGAAGTACACCTTACTTTTCCGATCAGGGCTCCGTCCACGGGGGAATAGGATTCAATCAACAAACCGGAAGAAAAGTTGTTTGAACCCGTGGAGGTTCCTTCATTTACATCTTTTATGCCCAACGCTGCGAGGGCTTCATCAATACCAAAATCGATTCCGACTAGAGACATTTTATCGCTTTTTAAAGTTGAATTTTTTGTCCCGATAAGGACCTGGATTGCAAAGCTACGAATATTCGCAGATTGATATGAGAACTGTGTCGCTTTTATCAAAATTTTGAATGTCCTCTAAAGTTCCGCCAGGCAGTTTGCAATGTGGAACTTGTGCCTCGTTGTATATTGTACCTCGGATACGGATATCCCTGCGAATGTAAACCAGATAAGGGAGGTATTACAGGGCGACCGGAAGATCCCGGGGATGACCCGCTGCGGAATTCTCTCGGTTATTGGACGAAAAGAAACACAATGCCCAGCAGTGCCGGCAGTGCCTGCACAAAGAATATTTTTTTTGATGCTGACAAGGCCCCATAGATCCCCGCAATGGCTACACAACTGAGAAAGAACAGGGAGATATTCCGGCTCCAGACCACGTCTTCAATAAAGAACGTCCATAGGAGGCCGGCTGCTAAAAATCCATTGTACAGGCCCTGGTTGGCCGCAAGGGGTTTGGTGGGTTCAAACAACTCCGCAGGAAAATTCCTGAAAATTTTTCTTCCCCTGCTCGTCCAGGAGAACATCTCGAACCACATAAAATAAAGATGTAATAAGGCTACCAGCCCAATTAAGATTTTTACGGTTATCGTCATTTTTAAGATTTATCCCTTAGCGACAAACCGGTCATCAGCTTCCATGACGGTTCCGCAGTTGTCACAGGTCCTAAGGTCCTCAGAACCATAGAAATGTTCGAAATGTTTTAAAAAATCCTTCTCAATATCGTGCAATGTAAAATAAGCCTCATACAATTTGTGGTTGCAATGGTCACAAAACCAAAGAAGTCCATCATCTACCTCCATTTCGTCACGTTTACGTTCAATGACCAACCCGATAGACCCCTGGTGCCTCACCGGTGAGTGGGGGACCTTCCCCGGATGCAGATACATATCGCCAGGCCCGAGTTTCAGTGTTTTTTTTTGCCCCTCTTCCTGAATATGAACTTCAATTTGTCCTTCCAATTGATAGAATAGTTCTTCGGTCTCGTTATAATGATAGTCCTTTCGGGCATTGGGCCCTGCAACGATCATTACAATATAATCACCTGCATCTTTGTATAAATTTCTATTGCCCACGGGGGGTTTTAATGTGGCCCGGTTTTCTTCGATCCACTTGTTCAGATTGAACGGAGGTCTTATGCCCATGGCGAAGGAATTTAGAGTTTAGGGTTAAAAGTTACTGGAAAAATTTAAAAAAATGTGCACGAACCATCAACAATTAACTTTCGGGAGGCCGTAAGTTCAACGAAATAATGGAAAGAATATCTAATTTATGGAAATTAGCGGTAGAATAACTGGGTAAAATAAAAGTTACCGCCGGTGTCCTTTTTTACGCAGACTGCTGTGTGGGTAAAATCCCCTTCCATGGTTTTACGGTGGCTGGAGCTCGCCAACCAACTCTCAAATGCCTCCGCAGCCGTATCATAATCTTTAGCGACATTTTCTGCTACGGCCTGTGCATTGGTTTCGGATGAGATATTGGATGCCCTGGCACTGAAGTTATCATGGCTTATACTGCCTTTGGCTATCATATAATCAGTGTGGCTGTTGGCATACTCGTAGGCCACGGCACTGTATTGCAACCCGGGATAACCCAATGAAAGCCTGTGCGTATTTACGATACCCAGGAGTTCCTGTTCTACCTGAACAGCATTTTCGGCCTTCGGAATATCTGTATTTGAAATGGCCTCCTTGCTACATGAGTATGCCACAAATACAAATAAAACCGAGAGAGCAAAACGCAATCTCATTTTCATATTATGTTCTATCTGCTAAGTAGGCAGCGAAGAAAGGGGTAAATTCTCGTAAAACCGGTTTCCGAACGAACCCGGACAGTAATATTAAATAAAATTTGTCCACGAGCCATTAAAATGCTGTATTTTTCGATGAAATGCAGATTTCTACTGCATTTAGAACGGTAGCGTAAAAAGGTCCTGAGAACGGGCCAAATTTCCCTTACAAAAGCGGCAGGATGAATGTTACGGTTGCCCCTGGGAATTGCAGTGGTATTCTGGATTGGAATGACATTTTTTTCCCGGAACCCGACTTTCGGCAATGATGACAATTCTGTTATCTTTACCTCATAACGAAATTCATCTTAGGGGAGTGCAGACAAGATGGCTGCCCCGGGAAAATTTATCAAAAGGAATAAAATGACTCATAACAATGCAGGGAAAATGAAAAAACACATACTGACCCTTTTAATTTGCATGATACCGCTGACACCGATCCATTCTCAGGATGACGATCAGCAAACAGACAAAATGGCGATACAAGCGGTTATGGATGCCCAGCAGGAAGATTGGTCCAATGGGGATCTCGAAGGCTTTATGAGGGGATATTGGAAGAGCGATTCCCTAAAATTTTACAGCAGCCGGGGGATTACATACGGCTGGCAAAAGACCCTGGAAAATTATAAAAAAGGGTACCCTACAAAAGCGCATTCGGGCACCTTAAAGTTCAGTATCCGTGATATCTCAAAAATTGATGGTAATGCCTATTTTGTGATGGGGGAGTTTTATTTAACCCGTGAAGTGGGTGATGCAAATGGGGTTTTTATGATCATTTTTAAAAAGATTGATGGTGAATGGAAAATTATTGCCGATATGAGTTGTTGAAAATGCAGGGGATAATAATGCCGCAAGGTGCTGGTTGATGGTAATTGATGCCTGCCTTCCGGACTTCAGATTCAGGAGCAGCCTTGTGGCATCCCAGACAAACGTATTCCTGGAAAAATGCAATTCCCCGGGGGATTACTTAAAGTATTTGTAATAACTTTTATCACCGAGTTTCATCATAGGCAGATCGCCTGCTGTATCTCCGAAGACATAAATGGTTTTGTAATCCGAAAGCGTGTATTCCTCTATTATCCTGATCACTTTCTCGCCTCCATGGCAATTATTGGTTGCAAATCTCCCGCTCACAAATGAGTTTTCGAATTCCGGGACCGTAGCCAGTAAATTAAACCGCATTTCTTCACACCAATACCTTAAGTAGCTGTTCAGGGAAGCAGATACTATAACCATTTCTGCCTTTGCATTTTCTTGCCTTAACCGATCTACATATTCCAGGAAGCTCGGTTTAATTATTTTAGGGAGTTCATTTTTGCCAAAATCCTTACACAGTTCGACAAATTCATCCTTAGGCGTTCCTTTAAAATGGAAAGAAAACAGTTTTATTTTTGCTTTTTCATTTGAATACAACTTTAATTTCATGAGGATGACAAAGGGCAGGATCATCATATAACCAATGAATAATTCGGAACGCTTTTTTGAAAATGCCAGAAAATGAAGCAGGCTATCCCTGGACGTAATGGTCCCGTCAAAATCAAAAATATAAAGGTCATTCTCCTTTGCCATTATTGTAATTTACAGCGGTTTTATTCGATGCCTTCTCCTGAAGTATTGCGAAAGCTACAATGATGAACAAGGTCAAATTCAATATGATAAAAACTTTGCCATACAGGTTTCCGAAGTAATCGATTGGATGTATCCCTATATCCACATCAAAAACGATTCTCAGAAATTTTGGAATCATTGGATAGATCCAGAAATAGGCACTGAAGGCGGCTAAGATCAGGATGTATTTTTTTGATAATCCCCGGGGAGAACAGGCGATAAGCATTGGGGCCAGAAGTACAACATAATCATAGGTCAAATGAAACAAAATGGGGAACGACAATATCAGGGTCGCAATGATGATTCGTCGCCTGCCTGGATTATATACAAGACAATACAATGCAAAAAGAGCATATAGAAGGGCGGCACCAACTGAGAAATAATTAAAACCAAAAAAAGATTCCTGCCCATGATGGAGCCTGTAGATGGTTAGAAGGTCAGAATGGCCATGACCGCTTGTGAATTGGGAAGCTACCTCAAAAGGGAGTCGGAGGGAATCCAGTAAGCTCAGGTCGAATTTTAATGCAAAAACCAGGGCAAAACCAACGTTGACTGCAAAGGCCCCAATGGATTCCCTGTAATAACCGGCAAGGAAAAACCCCAATATTATCGGCAACCCAAACGAATATTTCGAAATAATAAGCGACAGGAAAATAAGCAATAAACCGCTATGATTTCTGAAGATCCAGGCCAGGGAGGCCCAGCAGAAAATAAGAATTGAAATCTGGCCCTGGTAAAGCGTATTTGTAAACGTGCTCCCCAGCAACATGACAGAGGCTAAAATAAGCACATTTGATCTGGGAACCTTTTCCCAGCGCACAAATGCGTAAAGCGTAAACAGAAAACAAGCGATATTGACCAGGAACCAGATAATTTTGTACTGTTCCCATTCAAAAAAGCTCAGGGGATACAGGACATAATAGAGGATATGTGCATAGTTCGGGTACGCTGTCATAAACCACTCCGGGGACTGGAGCGCTGCTGTAAACGGGTCAGTTCCTTCCCATAGCAATTTTGTACCATACCATTGGGAATCACCACCTGAGTTCAAATACATTAACCGATAGTACCCATAAGACAGGTTTAATAATAGCAACAGGCCGAAGAATACATAGGGTAACCACCGGTGTTTTGTGAGAATTTGAAGGATATTCGTCAATGTCATTCGGCTCGTTTAAAAGAACATCAAATATTCATTTTTTTAAATTGCCATTCAGGTATGTTGCGAACAAGAAGCATTATCCAACGCCATAACCAAAGTGTATAGACCACATTTTTCCTTTTTTTCTGGGCCTTGTATATGTCATTCGCAACCTGTTGCGGGGTGGCCGTTAATTTTTTGGGCAGATCCAGTCCTTCCGTCATTTTAGTAGCCACAAATCCCGGCTTAACAGTCATGACGTGTACCCCCGATTCATAAAGCCTGTTTCTCAATCCCGAAAGGTAGGTTGTAAAGGCTGCCTTTGCTGATCCATAAATAAAGTTTCCTTTTCGTCCCCGGTCACCGGCAACGGAACTTATCCCGCAGATAAAGCCCGATTTTCTCTTTTCAAAATCATTGGCTACCACATTCAGGAAACTTACCAGTCCGGTGAAATTGGTATTGATAATCCGAACAGATTCTCCAATATCTTTTTCGGCTTTTTCCTGTTCTCCAAGATAGCCCACTGCCGTAAATACACCATAGGGCTTTTGTTTTAATGAATCATAGCAGTTACGGTGCGAATTGTAATCTAAAATATCCAGATCAAGGCATTCCACTTTCACCTCAAACCGAATTCTCAAATCACTGGAAAACTCGCCAAGAGACCCTGAATCCCTGGCCATGAGATATAGCTGGTATCCCTCTTTAGCATATTTCCTTGCAACTGCCCTGGCGATATCACTTTTTGCGCCAATAATTAATATGTATTCTTCTTTAGATCCCAAGTCGTTTTGATTGTATGGAGTTAAATTTTTCATGCATGCCGTACCGTTTTCTCAGGGTCCGGAAATTTTCAACCTTTGGGTATCCCCGGACAAAATTTTCCCTTGGAATTCTCGCATCCTTAGCCAAATAGATGCGCCCCCCTTTTTTTATAACGATCCCGTCAATAGTATCCAATAACTTAAATAGCCCTTTTTCAATTTTAAAATCAAGTGCCAGGCTATAACCTTCCATCGGAAAGGAGAGGTAGTTTTCATTCTCCTTGCCGTATAATTTTAAAACGGATAAAAAGGAACCTTTTCCCGAGGCGGCTATGGTATGCAATATCTCCTCCAGGCCCTCATAACTGTTTTCCTTTGGCAGAATGAACTGATATTGCGTAAACCCGTTTTTTCCGTAGATCCGATTCCAATGCCCTAAACTGTCGAGGGGATAAAAGAACGATTCAAAATCGATCTTTTGTTCGGTAACACCATTCCCCGCCTTGTTGTAATAGAGGGTATTGAAAATTTTAACGCTAAAGGAATTCAGGACAAAGGAAGGAAAATAGAAAGGGATATTGACCTTCTTTTTTTGTTTAAAATCCAAACGGCCATCGTCACAAAAATCCCCGACCATCAGGAGCGATTTACCCATCCCCTTACCTTTTGTCAGGCAATCTATCCATGCCACCGAATAGGGTTGCTTGCTATACATTTCAAAGGCCTCAAAAGTTTCTCTTAAATTCCTGGTTTTTATGGTTTTCTGTTGAATATACCTGGACCCAATTCTCTTCAGGTATAATTTAGCATCAAGGATGATTCCGGTAAGTCCCATTCCACCACAGGTAGCTCTAAAAAGTTCCACATTTTCAGTTTTGCTGCATGCAACAATTTCTCCATTTGGGAGCATGAGCCTGAACATAACCAGGCTTTCGCTGAAACACCCCTCTATATGATGGTTTTTTCCATGGATATCACTTGCAATGGCACCCCCAACGGTAATAAATTTTGTTCCCGGACTTACTCTTAAAAACCAGCCACGGGGCACAAAAAATTCCAGAATTTCAGAAAGTAAAGCCCCCGCCTGAATATGGAGTAACCCACTGGTTTCATCAAAGTTGAGGAAATAGTTCTTTGGTTTAATGCATACCATATTGGTATTTAGTGCACTATCCCCATAACTTCTGCCATTCCCATAAGTAATTACTTCGTCTATTTCATTCAAAAACGATCTTAATTTTTCAGTTTCAGAAATGATAAATGAAGTAGAAGCAACTTTGGGATAGTTTCCCCAACTTTTCATATGATCCATTTACACTTATTTTCTATAGGATACCCTTTAACAATTAAAATTTGGAAAATATATTCCGTACTTCTTCCAGGGATTAAACATATAGTAAAACCGCAAAATGAATAATCCATGCGATCATTACCAGGGCTAAAAATAGATCCTTAAATACCAACTCGGTGGGGGATCCGCTATTATTTTCCAGCAAACTCAGTTGCATGTACCTTAAAATTCCTAAAATAACATAGATCGCTGTGAGATAAACGTATTCATTTTGGAGTCTCAGGACCACTTCAGTGGAAGTCGTATATAAAATATATGCCACAATGGTCACGGATGCCATGGTCATCATTGCACCTTCGGCGAACTTCAGGTTATAATCCTTTATGACTTTACGCATTTTCTTTTTGGTCTCTAAATGGAGCAACACACCATCCCTGCGTTTGGCAAATGCCAAAAACAACGCAAGAAGAAATGTCATAATTACAATCCATTGTGAAAGCGGGATGTCCGTAATAATTGCCCCAACAAAAATCCGCAATACAAAACCAACGGCGATGATGGTGACATCGAGAATTGAAATATGTTTTAGAAAGAGACTGTAAAATATGTTCAGAATGAGGTAAATCCCCAGTACTGCCAGGGCATTTAAAGACAGGGAAGCCATTAATGCAAGCCCGGCCACCAATAATATAACCATCAGGATAATAGCAGTATTCAGGGAAATTGTCTCCGCGGCGAGCGGTCTGAATTTTTTTGTAGGGTGCAGACGATCTTCCTCCACATCCCGGAAATCATTGAAAATATAGATAGCGCTTGCGGATATGGAAAATGAAACAAAAGCCAGGAAAACTTGAATGAGTTGTTGTGTATTATAAAATTCTCCCGCAAAAAACAAAGGCATAAAGATAAACAGGTTCTTTATATAATGCTTTGGACGGATTAATCTGAAAATATGCAGGTAATTCCTATGGGTCTTCTCTTTGGGCAGCATATAACCTTATTATTTTGAAGAGGGATACTTCATCATTTAATATCAGCAGATCGGTACATTATTCCAAGCGGACGATAAACCGGCATAATCAGTTTCTATGTTGCATGATCGCTACTCTTTTAGCACTTTGCTAAATACAAACGCTCCTATCTCCCTGATGGGTTCATATAACATGGATTGTTGGACGGTTTCATTCCGGATAAGCCCCGCGGTAATATTTATATGGTCGAAAAAAACCAGTAGCGCCCCGAGTATAACCGCCACCTTTAGGACCCCGAACAGGCCGCCGGCGATTTTATTCAGGAGGCCAAGCATGGCAAAGTCGGCAATTTTAGTAAAGAATTTGCCAGCTAAATGTACGGCAATAACGATGATGCTGAAGGTGATCATAAAGGCAGTAAGGTTTATAAAGCGCTCGTCCCATTGCATATATCGGGAGAGATAATTGCCGGTGATATACGAAAAATGTATAGCGCCGTACAGCCCTGCTATTAACGCAACAATGGAGGCTATTTCAACAAATAATCCGTTCTTTAAACCCTTGTAAAGCCCGTATACCAGCAATAATCCCAGAACAATATCCAAAAATCCCATGCCAACTCTTTGCACAAATATAGAACTTTGATTTGTACCTTTGATGACTCCTCGCCTCAGGGGGGTCAATACGACAATAGATATAAATTGTGTCACGAGATATTCAACTTAAGGAACGATGGGACCTCCTGGTGAAAAAACTGTCCCTCCAATTCTCCGACGGGGACCCGCTTGAGCTGGATGCAATCATTTATCTGGTCGGCGTCCAGGAATTGGGGCAGTATCACCGGAGCTATAAGAAAGATGAAAAGGTAAACCTGATGCATATTGCCATTTGCAGGCTCCTTGAGCCGTATGGATATTATGAATTCGATTTTTTTGACGAGGACGGGTGGCCGCACTATATCGTCAGGGAAGAGCTGCCGCCACTAAAAGCAGGGGAACAGGCCGTGCTGATGAAAGAGGCGGTGGTAAGTTATTTCCTGGAAAAAAAATATATAAAATAATTCATAATCATGAATCACACAAAACCCTACTATGCCGTAATATTTACAAATACACGAACGGAGGGCGACCATGGCTACGCAGATATGGCTGAAAAGATGGAGTCGCTGGCCAGTGAACAACCAGGATATCTGGGGTTTGAAAGTGCCCGGGACGGACTTGGAATATCGGTGAGCTATTGGGATAGTTTGAAGGCCATTGCGGATTGGAAGGAACAGGCAGACCACACATTTGCCCAGCAGGAAGGCATAAAGAAATGGTACGCCTGGTACAAGGTAAGGATCTGTCTGGTGGAACGGGAGTACGAGTTCACAAAATAACGGGAAGGACGATCCCCTTTGGAAATACGGACCCGGCCGATCCGGCTCATAGACCCAAAATGCACCCGAATGAATATCATCGTACAGCCGCCATACCAAGTGCGTTATATTTCCGTCTGCCGGAATCCTTTTTCAGTCTTTCAACATCCTTGATTGCCGATGGAAAACCGGGGGAGGGACCCGCAAAATAAGGCGCTGGTTTCGCTCTACATTGAATCGTCCATGACAATATCGATTGAAGCGCCGGACAACTTTGAATTAGGGGATCAATCGTTTACCTTTGACCACTTCCCAGGTGAATCGGGTAGCACAAACACAGCATGAAGAAAAACATCGAATTTTCAAATCTTAAAAGAGCAGGGCTAATTCAGGAACTCTCGGAGGAAACGTATGATCTCGTCGTTATCGGTGGAGGGATAACAGGTGGCGGAATTGCCCTGGACGCGGCTTCCAGAGGATTAAAAGTTGCGTTGGTTGAAAAGGGTGACTTTGCTTCAGGGACGAGCAGCAAGTCTACTAAACTTATCCATGGTGGATTGCGGTATCTGAAACAATTTGATTTTTGGCTGGTTAAAGAAGTTGGGTCAGAGCGGGCCATTGTCCACAACCTGGCCCCTCATCTGGTCATCCCGGAAAAGATGCTGCTTCCCCTTATTGAAGGAGGTTCCTATGGGAAATGGCTCACCTCCATAGGGTTGAAAGTATATGATATCCTGGCCCAGGTAGAAGGAAAAGACAAACGGAAGATGCTGGAAAAGAAAGAAGCCCTAGCCCTGGAACCATTGCTGCCAAAAAAGATCCTGAAAGGTGCGGGCTACTACGCTGAATACAGAACAGACGATGCACGGTTGACACTGGAAAATATTAAAACGAGCCGGCACTATGGCGCGCAGGCTATAAATTATACCGAAGTCATCGATTTTCTGTATACCGATGAGCGGGTTGCGGGGGTAAAAGTCAGGGATGTGGTTTCCGGCCAGGAGTTCCTTGTTCATTCCAAATATGTAATAAGCGCTGCCGGTCCCTGGGTGGATGAATTGAGAAGTTTAAACAACTCCAAAAAAGGAAAGAGGCTGCATTTGACCAAAGGGGTCCATTTGGTGTTCCCTCATGAAAAATTACCTGTGAAACAATCCGTATATTTTGATGTCCCAGACGGCCGGATGATGTTTGCCATCCCCAGGGGGAAGGTGACATACGTAGGTACAACGGATACCAATTTCAATAACGACAAGGACAATGTCGGGATTGACCTGGCCGATGCCCTTTATCTGGTTTCTGCCGTAAATAATATGTTCCCGGACATTGAGTTGGATATGGAAGACATTGAGTCTTCCTGGGCGGGCCTGCGGCCGCTCGTTCACGAAGAGGGAAAATCGGCCTCTGAACTTTCACGCAAAGACGAGATATTTACATCCGATACAGGACTGATCAGCATGGCAGGGGGAAAGCTTACGGGATATCGGAAAATGGCTGAACGGGTCGTGAACAGGTTGGCAAAGAAAATTGAGGAAGATGAAGGGCGCAAAATACCCGAATGCAGTACGGCGGAAATCCCTTTGTGCGGCAACGATTTTAAAAAATATAAGGCAGTAAAAAAATACATAGCGGAAGTGTTTGAAAGGATCAGTCCGGATGGGTTCACCAAACACGACGCCTGGTTTTTAGTAACGAATTACGGAAAACAAACGGAGGCTATCCTGGCCACTTATGCCTCCCTCAAAGGTGAGGATGTGCACGTTCGAATGATCAGGGCAGAATTGCGCTTTGGGATCCGATATGAAATGGTACAAACGCCGATGGACTTCTTTATCAGGAGAACCGGGCGCCTTTATTTTGATATTAACAGCGTTCGGACCATGATGGACCCCGTCCTTGATGAATTTAAATCAATGTATAAATCGGACAATGCCCAGATCCAAAAATGGAAGGATGCCCTGGTGGCGGCAATCGATGAGCATTCTAAGTATTCCCTTGAGCGGATCTAATCCTGAAATCCCGTGATTTCCTGTGCCCAATCCAGAATTTTCTGAATCGTTCCCTCGTCCCATTCACCTTCTTTTCCATCAAAGGAGTCTTTAGGAGTGTTGTGAATGGTATTCCAATGATCCAATCCCGGATATTCATAAAGAAGATGGTCCTTGTGGCCATTTCTTTTCAATACCTCTATGATCATATAATTGTCATAGGAAGACATGATCCAGTCATTGGTGCCCCTCAGGATCCTGACGGGCACTTTTAGTTTTTCCCATTCACCGGCCAGGTTAAATTCCTGGAGTTGGTGGTAGTAGCTGACAGGTCTTCCATACATATGGGCGGGACCGTGATAGTTATATTCCCCAAGTGCAGGATATTCATCAACAACTTCGCGGTAGGTCTTTTTCCGGATAAGCATGCCGTAGTAAAGGGGAATGTAAAAATTGTTCATCTTTTCAACAATTTCTGCTTCGGTATCCCCCTGAAATACCCGGATTCTCCTTTCAATTTCCAACATGTGCTCATACCAGGTTTTAAAGAAAGTACCATCTGAAATCACCCCGGCAAGATTAAATTCGTTGGCCAGCAAGGGTGCTATTGCACTCCCCATGCTTGAACCATATACAATAATTCTTTCGGGGTCTACATACGTTTTCGCTTTTAAACTCCGGATGGCAGCCCGGTACCCTGCAAGGTCCATGAGGAAGTCCGACTTGCTGCAGTCACCTTCACTGTCGCCTACCCCCGGCTTTTCCACCCGCATCACTACCATACCGGATGTTTCTACTAAATCTTTAAGCGTCTGTACCCAGTTACCTGACCTGCCGGGATAGGTTTCAATACTGGTACAACTCAATCCACCTATCAAAACGATTGCCGGTTGAGGCTTTGCTTTGTCCGGTTTGGTGATGATGGTTCGCTGGGTAATACCATAGGGGGTTGTCACCTCTTCATAATAGGTGTCAAGTCCGGGATGACGTTCTCTGTGAACGGGATTCAACTGAACCGCCTTTTGGATAAGCATACCCTGCCTGATCGCCTCGATCATTGTCGGTTTGCCGCCTCTTAGGCCGTAAGTGACATCACTCCAGATTTCTTCATCGGAGATACGGACATTATCAACACGTACGACGATATCATCAACTTGAAACCCAGCCTTTTCTAAAGGACTGTTTTTTTCTATGGCTGTAATGGTCGCTCCTGCCCGTCCGGAACCGGGAGGAGAGATGTTCGCCTCCCAGGCGGCTCTCCTTTCCAAAGTCTGTCCCAGAATGCACTGACCGCAAAGGAAAAGAAGCAATAGGCCTGGGTTAAATGAGGGGGGCACAATTTTCATGGTCCTGACTTTTATGTTTTCCTTAAAGTTAGATTGCCTATTTTTAGCCTGGACATCATTTATATGAGAGTGCCTGTTTTTTATACGAAGCAGGCCCTCCCCATGACGTGTATTTTTGGAATCATGAGACTGGAGCATCATTATTACCTATTTAATTCCCGCGTAGCCACCCATCTTCTGTTCTGGATCGCCTATTTTATGCTCTTTGGCTTTATCTGGGCAGAAGACAAGGGTTATCTTGCCTCCTATTACCTGGAATTTGTGCTCCTTCCCACAAGGCTTCTGTCCGTGTATGTGACCCTGTATTTCTTATTGCCTAAATTCCTGCTGAACAGAAAATACGGCTCCTTTATTTTAGGGTATGGCATCACCTTGCTTTCAGCAGGATTATTGCAGCGAATATTTACCCATTTATTTTACGAAAACCTGCTGTTAAATGACACTGCTAAAGGCCTGTTCAGTATCAATATGCTGATAAGGGCCATGGTATTGATCAATACTACGGTCCTGTTTGTATTGGGGATAAAACTCTTTCAACTATGGTTGCTGGAACGGGAAAAAAATCTTGTCAGCGGGAATGAAATCCTGGAGATCAAATCGAACCGAAGGATCCATCGGGTGGAAATCAGCAATATTCTCCTGGTCGAAGGTCTTGGAAATTACGTGGTCTACCATTTATCGGATAATTCCAGGTTAACAGCCTATGGCACCATCAAGGATACCCTTACCATACTACCGGAAAACTTTGTACGGGTACACAAGTCCTTTATCGTAAACAAGCAACATATCAAGTCCTATGATAATAATACCGTTGATGTCCGGGACCATAGGATTCCAAGGGGTAAAAGTGTAACGGATGAGCTGCTCTTAAACTAAAAGAGGCCCGGGGGGTCGTACAATGAATGCCTGCAAGTTGACCCGGTCTTCGCCTTCGCATGCTTAGCTTAATATGGAAAACCCTGCAGGCCTTTTTCCCCCGGAAGAGGGATGATGCCTTTTGCTAAGATTCCAGTTCCAATACCTGGGTAATCCCCGGGACAGGAACCGGATAATATCCGTTGGCATCAGGCAAAACAGGAGGTTCTGCATCCCAGCTGTATTTGTCGGGCATAATACTCCTTCCCTTGTTCAACGCGTCTTCGAAGGTGATCAACTGGCCGCTATAAGTGGCCATTCTTCCCAAAATGGCTGTCATAGTGGTCTTTGCGGCATGTTCGGCATCACTGATAACATTGCCGGCCTTTATTGAAGCGAACAGTTTATCGTGTTCTGTCTGATATGGATTGGGATCATTTTCTCCCTGATGGTCATAAATAGTACCGCCATCATAGCCCGTAATAATACCCTTATTCTGCGAATCTGTATAGATCTTCCCCTTAGTGCCCTGAAAACTTTCGGAAACATTTGTGACACATCCTTTCTGATGCCTGCATTGGCTTGAAATGACGGCACCCGAAGGATATATAAACTCCACAAAGTGGTGATCGAAGATC
>DATGCB010000269.1:0-6190 GCA_035312365.1 Eudoraea sp.
ATGTCTGCATTTTACGATATACAGTTTTACGATGGACTTTTGGCCATAACCAGGGAACAGGAAGCGGTATCCCAGACCAACTATGACCTGGTAAAAAAGCAAATAGAGCTCGGCCTCAAAGCAGGCGCTGATCTCTATGAAGCAGAATCATTATTATTGACCGATCAACTGAACGTTACCCAAAGCAGCAACCAACTCATCGCAGCAAAACTAAACCTCATACAGCAAATGAACCTGGATGGGGTTACGGACATTTCCATACAAACCGAAATTGTGGAACAATCCGTACAAACACAGGCAATGGAATTGGAGTCCGATTCCATTTACGTAAAGGCAAGGGAATTTATGCCCATTGTAAAGGCGCAGGAACTCAGGGCAAGGGCTGCTAAAAAGCAAGTTGCTGCCGCAAGAGGAGAATTCTATCCTTCCCTGACCTTGTTTGGCGGCTATGGTACCGGATATTTTGAAACCACCACCGATAGCCTTGGAACGACCATTCCTTTCAGGGATCAATTCAGGGATAACACCTTTCAATATGTAGGGGTATCCCTTGCCCTTCCCATAAGCAATGGATGGTCTGCACACTCGAGGGTAAAACAGCGTAAAATAGAGCAATTGCGGGCGGAGAACAATCTGCATATCCAGGAACAGGAATTATACCAGACTATTCAGCAACTGGTTCAGGAGTCCAATGCTCTGCGGGTAGAGTTCCAACAGAGTACCAAGAAGGTGGAGGCCCAAAACCTCGCCTTTACCATCGCCCAAAAAAAATATGAAAAAGGACTTATCAATGCCCTTGAATTGTTTACGGCGAAAAATTTGTTTGCGAGTGCTCAGAATGAAAATCTACAGGTGAGGCTGCGGTTTGAGATCAATAGGAGCACCCTTGATTTTTACAGGGGGCTGCCCGTGTTTAACATTAATTAGATAGTACAAAAGCAAAATGGATATACAACTCGAAAAGAAAAAAGGATTACGGCCAAAGCACTACGGCTATATTGCCCTGGGCCTGTTATTGCTTTTTGCAGGGTGGAAGCTGATTACCGGGAGTACGGTTTCTACCTTCCGGACGGAGAAAGACAAACTCACCATTGCCCGGGTATCCGATGGCAAGTTTGATGACTATATCACGATCAACGGTAATGTGGCCCCGATCGCCACCATTTTTATGGATGCCTATGAAGGAGGACGCGTAAGTGAAAAACTGATTGAAGAAGGTGCCACGGTAAAAAAAGGAGATATTATCCTGAAATTAGAGAATATGAACCTCTATGAGCAGATCCTTGCGAGTGAAAGTAACCTCGCGTTAAAACAAAACGACCTGCGATCTACAAAGCTGACCTTTGATTCCAGGCAGGTAGAAGGGCGCAAATCGTTGGCTAACGCCAGTACGGACCTGCAAAAATTAAAGAGAAATTTTGAACAGAACGATGCACTTTATAAGGAAGAATTGATTTCAAGGGAGGAATACCTGACCTCCATGGAAAATTATGAGCTGTCTAAAAAACAGTATGAGATTATTAAGTTGCAAACCGAACAGGACGAAGAATTGCGCAACACATCCCTGACAAGCCTGGATAGTGATCTGGCCCGGATGCAAAAAACACTGGGAATGGTCTATCAGCGATTAGACCACCTGAATGTTCGTGCCCCTGCGGATGGACAATTGGGATTTCTGGATGCGGAGATCGGACAAAATATAGCCCAGGGAGAACGTATTGGGCAAATCAATGTGCTTACCGACTATAAGATTGAGGCGACCATTGATGAGCATTATATAGACCGTGTACAAAGGGATCTGGTGGCCGTCCTTGAGCGAAATGACAATGAATACCCCTTGCGCCTGCGAAAGGTTTATCCAGAGGTGCGCAATGGAAAATTTAAGGTAGATCTTGTCTTTACCGAAAACAAGCCCGAAACCATCAGAACGGGACAAAGCTATAACATCAAATTGCAATTAGGGGAGTCCAGTGACGCACTTCTGTTACCGAAGGGTAGTTTCTTCCAAAGTACAGGGGGGCAATGGATCTTTGTCGTAAACCCGGATGGGGACGAGGCGTTAAAAAGATCGATCCGTATCGGGAAACAGAATTCCAGGTATTATGAAGTAATTGAGGGCCTGGAGGAAGGGGAAACGGTAATTACCAGCAACTATGACAATTTCGGGGATGCAGATCGGATCGTCCTGAAATAACCCATAACCCTGTCCCGATGCGAAGATCGACTTTCATGAGAACTCACCTAGGGGAGATTGAGGGAGGTATTACGGCAAAATATGAAAATAAGCATAAAAAAAAATACAAATCAAACTGTCACAAAGAACGCAATAGCTAAGTCTTTTAGTAACCAGGTTAAAATCAATTAAAAAATGATACAGATCAAAAATTTAAAAAAGAGTTTTAGGACGGAAGAGGTAGAAACCCTTGCGCTAAATAAAGTAAACCTTAAGGTTGAAGAGGGTGAATTTGTCGCCATTATGGGCCCGTCAGGCTGTGGAAAGTCAACCCTGCTGAATATCATCGGCATGCTAGACAACCCTACGGAAGGGAGTTATCAATTTGCCGGTCATGAAGTGGGAGGATTAAAAGAACGGCATCGGACCCAATTGCGGAAAGGGAACCTGGGCTTTGTATTTCAGAGTTTTAATCTGATCGATGAACTCACTGTTTATGAAAATGTGGAATTACCATTGATCTATTTAAAAATGAATAAGAATGAGCGGAGGGAGAAGGTTAGAAAAGTATTAGAGCGGATGAAAATTGCCCATAGGGAAAAGCATTTCCCTCAGCAGCTTTCAGGCGGGCAGCAACAAAGGGTGGCCATCTCAAGGGCCGTGGTTACAAATCCAAAGCTCATTCTGGCCGATGAGCCGACCGGGAACCTGGATTCCAAAAACGGATTGGAGGTAATGAATTTGCTTACCGAACTCAATCAGGAGGGAACCACCATAGTGATGGTCACACACTCCGACCACGATTCGCATTTTGCGCACAGGATTGTCAACCTTTTCGACGGGCAGATAGTTACCGAAAGTCAGAACAGAGCTATTGGAGCAATGATCTAAAAGGGGAGTTTATTCATCATTCAGTATTCATAATCATGCTTAAAAATTATATAAAGGTCGCCTGGAGAAGTTTAACCAAAAACAAGGTGTATTCCGGTATCAATATCGGGGGACTTGCCATAGGGATTACCGCATGCCTGCTAATTTTACAATATGTTGCCTTTGAAACCAGCTATGAGGATTTTCACACTAAAAAGGATCGGATCTTCAGGATACAGCAGGATCGGTATGACAATGGTAATCTCGCCACTCAATGGGCTGCAGGAGCCTATGCAGCCGGCAATTCCTTTAAGGAGGCTATCCCGGAAATAGAGGATTATGTAAAAGTTGTGGAAACCAGGGACATGGTGCTCAGGGTGAACGAAGAGGCCCTGAGAATAGACGAGGTTTTTTACGCGAGCGATTCTTTTTTTTCGATTTTTTCATACCCGTTGCTCCATGGGCAACCAGAGACCGTTTTAAGCGAGCCCGGTACGGCGGCCATTTCGGAATCAACGGCAACAAAGATCTTCGGGTCAGTGAATGCCGTTGGAAAAAATCTTTCCATCAGCGGAAATGAAAGTTATAAAATCACAGGTGTATTTAAGGATCTGCCTGTAAATACGCAACTTAGACCCAATATTTTGGTTTCATACGTCACCTATGTAAATAAGAATACCACAGATGCGTCGAACCCGGAGCAATGGTGGACTTCAGATGGGTGTTTAACATATGTACTCCTGCAAAAAGGAGCGGATCCCCATCATGTTGAGGCAAAGTTTGTGCCCGTGGTGGAAGAAGGTGTTGGCGAATTGATGAAGCGCATCAACGCCTCCGTAATTTACAATCTGCAACCCCTGACCGAGATCCACCTGGACGGAAATTATATGGATGAACCAGCCCCCAACGGAGACTCAAAAACCGTGTACCTGCTTTTGGGAATTGCTTTCTTCATTATCGTGATCGCCTGGGTCAACTATATCAATCTGGCAACTGCCAGGGCCATTGGTCGTGCCAAGGAGGTAGGGATCCGCAAAACGGTAGGATCAAAGCGCGGACAGGTGATTGCTCAATTCTTTTTTGAATCTATGTTATTCAATGGCCTGGCGCTGCTCCTGGCATTGGTATTAATGGTGATCGCCCTGCCGGCTTTTAGTCGAATCTCAGGCCAGCCTGTGTCGTACAATCTTTTTTCGGACACCAATTTTTGGTTTGGGTTAATTGCTTTGTTTGTTGCCGGGGTGGTTTTATCGGGATTGTATCCGGCAATTGTATTATCCAGATTCAGGCCGGTGGATGTCTTAAAGGGAAAGATGGTCAGTACAAAGGAAGGCTCATTATTGCGCAAGGGATTGGTGGTCCTTCAATTCACGGCTTCGTTATTCCTTTTGATAGGTTCCCTTGTGGTATACCAACAAATACAGTTTATGCGTGACCAATCCCTGGGAATCGACATTGCTCAGGCCATTGTCATAAAACCACCCATTGCAACCGATTCCACCTTTTTGACCCAGAAGAAGGCGCTTAAGGAATCTCTTTTGAAGTATCCATCGATTAAAAAGGTAGCCGTGTCTTCTGTGGTTCCGGGCGAAGGACCCGGAAGTAATGCTGGAGGGATCAGGCTGGTGAGTCAGGATGAATCCGAACAAAAGCAATATCGGTTTATCCGGGTCGATTATGATTTTGTCAATCTATACGATGCAGAAATAATTGCGGGGCGCGATTTTTCCAAAGATTTTGGTTCGGAAAGGGTCAATGTCATTTTCAACCGAAAGGGCATAGAACAACTGGGGTTTAATAAGCCGGAGGAAGCCATTGGGAAGCAAATAGATTTCTGGGGTGATCAGTGCACCATTGTCGGTGTCATTGAGAATTTCCACCAGCAATCGCTGCGCGATTCCTTTGATCCGCTAATCCTAATTTTAAACCCGGATGTCTACGGATATTTTTCAATTAAAACCACTTCAACCAGGATTGGCCAAACAATTGCCCAGGCAGAAGCTGAATGGAACACGTTTTTTCCCGGGAATACCTTTGAATACTTTTTCCTGGATCAACAGTTTAATGAGCAATACAAGGCGGATCACCGATTCGGGCAGGTATTTGCAGTTTTTACATTACTGGCCATATTTGTTGCCTGCCTGGGGTTATTCGGCCTCGCATCGTTTACAACGGTCCAGCGTACCAAGGAAATTGGCATTCGAAAGGTCTTGGGGGCATCGGTAAAGGGCATTTTAAAACTTTTGTACAAGGAATTTGCAATACTCCTGGTTTTTGCATTCCTGATCGCCATTCCGTTGGCATGGCTTATGTCGAACAACTGGTTGCAGGGTTATGCTTTTCGCATTTCCATGCACTGGACCTACTTTTTATGGCCTTTTATTTCCATCGTACTGATCGCCATGCTGACGGTAAGCTTTCAATCGATTAAGGCTTCGCTGGCCAACCCCGTCAACAGTTTAAGGACGGAATGAGTCAAAAACTATAAACAATAGAAGAAAGTCATGTTTAAGAACTATATAAAAATTGCCTGGAGAAGTCTAAAAAAGCAACCTTTTTTTACGTTCCTCAATACCTTCGGACTTGCAGTGGGCATGGCCGGGGGTCTGTTGATTTCCCTCTATATCTACGATGAACTAAGCTTTGACCAAATGTTTCCGGATGCCAATCGCATTTACCGCGTCAACGCCGATATCAAATTTGGCGGGGAGGCTCAGAGATCCGCTGAGGTTTCAGCGCCCATGGCTGCTGCCATTCAGCGCGATTTACCACAGGTGGAATCCACTGTGCGGTTCAGGGACCTGGGGAGCATGCTCCTCAGAAGAAGCAATGCAGTGACCAACGCCAGGGAGCTTAATGCAACCTATGCAGATTCTACTTTTTTTGAGATATTCGGCATCGATCTGCTATTTGGAGACCCCGTGACCGCTTTAAAAGAACCCAATACCCTGGTCCTTACCAAAACGGCAGCAGAGAAACATTTTGGACTCCATAAGGCAGTAGGGCAGGAACTGTTGTTAAACAATACGGATACCTACACGGTAACCGGCGTTATCAACGATCCGCCAAAGAATTCCTTTCTCAGGGATCACAGTGTTTTTCTGGCGATGGCCGGATACCAGGATGCCCGGGTAGGCGATTGGGGAA
>DATGCB010000270.1:0-5740 GCA_035312365.1 Eudoraea sp.
GATTACCAGGTTGTACGTCTTCTTGTTTTTGCTCCATCGGTTTACCATCCTCCCGAGGCGCCGCCGCCGCCAAAGCTGCCACCTCCGAAACCACCGCTAAAGCCTCCACCCCCGAAGCTTCCACCACCTCCGAAACCACCAGAAGAACCCGAACTGCCGCTGCGGCCCATATTGCTCAGAATGATAAAGTCCCAAAGGTCCATCCCCGGGGACCGATGGCCACCTTTTCCACCCCCCTTGCGTTTATTTCGGGTGGATAAAATGATGATGATGACGATAAAAATAATGATGGGAAGTACGGCGGCAAAAGGAAAATCTCCCCCTGAATCATTAAATGACCGCTCCTCTTTGAATTCCCCTTTAAGGACAGAAAAAACGGCGTCAGAGCCTTTGTCCAATCCGCTGTAATAATCACCATTCCTGAATTCAGGAATAATCACCTGATCGATGATCCTCTTGGACATCGCATCGGTCAGGGAACTTTCTACCCCGTAACCCGTATTGATAGAAATACGTCGGTCTCCCACTGCCAGCAAAACCAATATACCATTGTCCTTGTCTGCCTGCCCAATACCCCATTTTTCGCCCCATTGGGCTCCCAGATAATTTATATTTTCCCCTTCAGTGGAATGAATAATGGCCACTACGATCTGGGTAGAGGTGCTGTCTGAGTAACGGATAAGTTTTTGTTCAAGGGTAGATTTTTGCCCTGGATTAAGGAGCTCTGCATAGTCATAAACACTGGTTTGTCCTACAGGTTTTTCCGGGATCTCAAATTGGGCCTGCAGCACTGTGCAAGAAAAAAAAAGCAAATGAAAACTAACCTTTAGATAGTTCATCCCGTAGTTCATTTGTATCATCCGACCGCCATGGGAAGTGGGCTTTTAGTTCAAGGCCTGCTTTTTTTATGCCCTGCTTGATCCCCTCTTTGAATTCACCACGGTGAAAATGGGATTGAATCAGGTCTTTGGTTGTTTCCCAAAAATCTTCCGCAACAACAGCGTTTATGCCCTTATCGCCATAGATTGCGAACTTATGGTCCTCTATGGCCACATAGATCAATACCCCATTGTCTTCCTTGGTATTGTTCATTTTGAGGATGTGAAAGACCTGCTGAGCCCTTTGATAATGGTCCAGCGATGCGGTCCTTTCAAGATGAACTCTTATTTCCCCGGAGGTATTTCTTTCCGCTTCAAGTATTGCATCGACAATTTCCTGTTCTTCCCTGGCGGTTAAAAAAGATTCTACCCTTGAGGCTGGCATGGATTCAATCAAATTCAAAGTTCACATCAGGTGCCTGCTCAGAGCCGGGATCAGACTGGTATCTGGGCATTTCATCAAAACCAAACCATCCGGCCAATATTTTGTTGGGGAACTTGGTTGTGTGGATGTCATAGATATTGACTTTCTCATTGAACCTGTTTCATTCAACATTGATCCGGTTTTCGGTTCCCTCCAATTGCGATTGCAACTCCAGAAAGTTTTGGTTGGCTTTGAGTTCAGGATACCGCTCCACCACTACCATTAATTTGCTAAGCGCGCCGGTAAGGCCGCTTTGTGCTTCCTGGAAGGCAGCCATTTTTTCAGGGGTAAGGTTGCCGGCGTCTATGCTGGTTTTGGTAGCTTCTGCTCTCGCCTGGATGACGCTTTCCAGGGTTTCCTTTTCAAAATCTGCTGCACCCTGCACTGTCTTTACCAGGTTTCCAATGAGGTCATTCCTGCGCTGGTAGGCGCTTTCCACATTGGACCATGCTGTCTTGGCATCGGCTTCATAGGTCACTGCTGTATTATTGAAACCCACGCCCCATTGATACATGGCAAAGGCGATGACAACCAGGAGGATCACCGGGATGAACCATTTTTTCATTTTCGTGTATTGTTTAGCGTTAAATTATAGCTGATTTTTGATTTTAATAAGCTCCATTTTGATGCGCTCCAGTTTCTGGATGATTTCAAAATTTGATAATGTTTTTTGCCGTTCTTCTCTTAAATGGATCTTGGCTCCTTCAAGCGTAAAGCCCCGTTCTTTGACGAGATGATAGATTAATTGAAGATTGTGGATGTCTTTTGGAGTGAATTTACGGTTGCCCTTGGCATTTTTCTTAGGTTGGATGACATCAAACTCCTTTTCCCAGAAACGTATCAGGGAGGTATTGACATCAAATGCCCGGGCGACCTCCCCAATTCCGTAATAGCGTTTTTCCGGTAATTCTATTTGCATTAATCCAAGGATTGATTTTCCTGATTGGCGTATTTCAACATGCTCTCAAACTCTTCGGCTGACAAACTTCCGTAATAGAAATTGATCGGATTGATCCTGTCTCCGTCTTTCCAGACTTCATAGTGCAGGTGCGGTGCTTCGGACCTCCCTGTACTTCCTACAAAACCAATCAGGTCGCCGCGCTTCACTTTCTGACCCTTTTTTACGTTGTATTTGCTCAGGTGGCCATAGAGCGTGGTATACCCGTAACCGTGATCAATCCTGATATGTTTTCCATAGCCGGAAGAATTGTTATCTGCACGTTGCACCTGTCCATCCCCCGTGGCATAGATAGGAACCCCCTTAGGGGCTGTAAAGTCCATTCCCCTGTGCATCTTCCGCGCTTTGGTAAAAGGGTCTGACCTCCATCCGAAACCGGAGGCCATATTGGTAAGGTCATCATTGCTAACAGGTTGTATGGCCGGGATTGCAGCCAATAGCTTTTCTTTTTCCTCCGCCAGTTTTGTAATCTCATCCAAAGATTTGGATTGTATCACCATTTGCTTCTGAATAATATCCAGTCTCCTGGTAGTGCCGATGATCATTTCGGAATTATTAAACCCTTCCAGTGCTTTGTACCGATTTATCCCCCCAAAACCTGCGCGCCTTTGTTCTTCAGGAATGGGATTGGCTTCAAAATAGAGCCGGTAAATATTGTTATCCCTGTCTTCAATATTGGCCAAAACATATTCTATCTGCTCCATTTTTTTATTTAGCAGTTCAAACTGAAGCTCATAGTTTTTAACCTCCCTGTTCAGGGAAAGTTCCCGCGGGGTATTCAGTACATTTGTATTCAGCAAAAAAGTTAAACCCAAAAAGCCAAAAAGTGCAGACCCCAGGACAAATAGAAGTATATTTCTATACCGCCTGGACTTCTTTGGCTCTATCTTCCTGTACGAAAGGGTGTCCGGATCGTAATAATATTTTACCTTAGACATGAATGGATTTTATCCTATTTTTGTGCTTTCGTTTTATCAGAACAAACAAATATAAAAATTGTTTTGTATAAATTGTTAAAATTAGCAAAACCTTCGCTTTTTATATGAATTCCAAGGAAATAAGAGCCAATTTTTTAGCCTTTTTTAAGGAAAAAAACCACAAAATTGTGCCTTCCGCACCCATGGTCCTCAAGGATGATCCAACCTTGATGTTTACCAATGCCGGGATGAACCAGTTCAAGGAATTTTTCTTAGGAAATTCTGAAGCGAAACACCCAAGAGTTGCCAATACCCAAAAATGCCTCAGGGTAAGCGGCAAGCACAATGACCTTGAAGAAGTAGGGAAGGACACCTATCACCATACCATGTTCGAGATGTTGGGGAACTGGAGCTTTGGGGATTATTTTAAAAAAGAGGCCATTGCATGGGCCTGGGAATACCTGGCCACCATATGCAAAATTGACACGGACCGTTTGTATGTGTCTGTTTTTGAGGGTAGTGCTGATGCAGATCAATTGGAGATGGACAGGGAATCTTATGATCTCTGGAAGGATATTGTACCCGGGGAGCGGATCATCATGGGAAGTAAAAAAGACAATTTCTGGGAAATGGGGGAGCAGGGCCCTTGCGGCCCCTGTTCGGAGATTCATGTGGATATACGCTCAAAGGAGGAAAGGGACCAGGTGGATGGGGCTTCACTCGTAAACCAGGACCACCCCCGGGTCGTGGAGATATGGAACCTGGTGTTTATCCAATATAACCGAAAAGCCAACGGGGCTTTGGAATCCCTGCCCGCCAGGCATGTAGATACGGGGATGGGCTTTGAAAGGCTCTGCATGGTTTTGCAGGGGGTGCAGTCTAACTACGATACGGATATTTTCACCCCCATTATCAGGGAGGTAGAAACCATCACCAATTCCAAATACGGTAAAAAAGAGGATACAGATATTGCGATTAGGGTGATTTCGGACCATATCAGGGCAGTGGCATTTTCCATAGCCGACGGACAGCTGCCCGCGAATACCGGAGCTGGCTACGTCATACGGCGAATATTACGCCGGGCAATCCGGTACGGTTTTACTTTTTTGGATACCAAAGAACCTTTTCTGCACCTTCTGGTAAAGGTTTTGACGGATACCATGGGGCATTCGTTTCCTGAATTAAAAGAGCAGCAGCAACTCATAGAAAACGTCGTTAGGGAAGAGGAACATGCCTTCCTTAAAACCCTTGAACAGGGCCTGGTCCTTTTAGATCACGTGATAACCGACACTAAGGGGAAGCAGGTGGACGGAAAAAAGGCTTTTGAGTTGTATGATACATTTGGTTTCCCAATCGATCTTACGTCACTTATTTTAGGTGAAAAGGGATATCAGCTCGATGAGCAGGGGTTTGAAAAGGCCATGGAAGAACAGAAAAGTCGGTCCAGGGCTGCCTCGGAAATTTCAAAAGAAGATTGGATCGTATTAACTGGCGATGCGGAACGGGAATTTGTGGGCTATGATGTGCTGGAGGCACAGGTTAAGCTTGTAAAATACAGAAAAGTATCTTCAAAAAAGGAAGGAGAGCACTATCAACTGGTATTTAATGCGACCCCCTTTTATCCGGAAGGGGGCGGGCAGGTTGGTGATAAGGGCTATTTGGAAGTTCCAAATGGAGATGTGGTCTATGTGCTCGATACAAAAAAAGAGAACAACGAAATAATTCACTATACAAAAAATCTTCCGAAACATACGGAAGAAACACTCACGGCTGTTGTGGATAACAAACAACGGCAAAAGACTGCCCGTAATCATACGGCAACGCATTTGCTGCACCAGGCATTACGCGAAATATTGGGCAATCACGTAGAGCAGAAAGGGTCTGCCGTACATTCGAAACACCTCCGATTCGATTTTTCACATTTTGCCAAATTGACTGCCGAAGAACTCCGGCAGGTAGAGAATTTCGTAAATGCCAGGATTGATGAGCAGTTACCTTTGCAAGAAAACAGGGCAGTTCCTATGAAGCAGGCCCTGAGGGAAGGCGCAATGGCACTGTTTGGTGAAAAATATGGAGATTCGGTGAGGACCGTGAGGTTTGGGCAGTCTATAGAACTGTGCGGTGGCACACATGTATTGAACACGGGAGACATATGGCATTTTAAGATCACTTCCGAAGGGGCCATTGCAGCCGGCATTCGCAGAATTGAGGCGATCACTTCGGACGCGGTAAAGGAACTGTATACCGAAAATGACAGGGAACTCACCCGGATCAGGGAATTGCTGAAGGGAGGGAATGCCGTTAAAGCGGTAACATCTCTCCAACAAGAGAATGCTCAGCTTAAAAAAGAAATAGACGGGCTGCTAAAAGACAAGGCGAACCATCTTAAGGGAGAACTGGAAAAGCAGCTTGAATCTGTCAACGGAATTTCCTTTCTGGCCCGCAAAGTGGATCTGGATGCGTCGGCGATCAAGGATTTGTCCTTTGACATGGGAAACAACAAGGACGATCTCTTTCTCGTATTAGCGTCCGATCAGCACGGTAAAGCCCTGTTAACCTGTTA
>DATGCB010000271.1:0-4329 GCA_035312365.1 Eudoraea sp.
CATGGTGATGACGGTTGATGAAGTGGTGTGTATTGCTGCGCTCATGCAATGCATCATCGCCAAGCTGCACCAATTGCATTCCAAAAACCAAAGTTTCAGGTCTTACAGGCGGGTCCTCATCAATGAAAACAAATGGCGTGCGGCGCGTTGGGGAATAGAGGCAAAACTTATCGATTTTGGCAAAGAGGAAGAAGTGCCCTTTGAACTATTGATCCAGGAACTGTTGGAGTTCATAGATGATGTTGTTGATGACCTCGGATGCCGGAAAGAAGTGAACTATGTATACCAGATGCTGCAACAGGGTTCAGGGGCCGACCGGCAGCTCAAAGTGTTCAATGATACCAATGACCTTAAAGAGGTGGTTAAATATGTCGTGTCAGAAACTGCGAAGGGACTGTGAACATATCGCCAACCAACTAAGAATATGATTTTAGCAGGTTGCTCGTTTTAATGTAAACGGGCATTGATTTTTTGATTTAAACCGGTTCCTGAATCCACGCTAAGGGATTAGCGCCCGTTGGAACTAATCCACCAGAACCCGGCTGGTAACATGATGTGGAGGGAAAACAAAAAACCGAAAAGTGGGAATGTGTAATACGTTGTTTGGTAAAAGTCGACGTTCTTACACAATAGCACATAGGTTCTTATGATACAAAACAAGTATAAAATAGCCATTTTAGACATGAATGCGGGCCATCCCAATGAGGGGATGCGCTGCATTAAAATGCTGGTGAATCAATTCCTCTCCGGGGAAGGCATCGATGGCATTTTTGACGTATTTGAGGTCAGGGTCCATGCAGAGATCCCCAGGGTGGAAGATTACGATATCTTCATTTCTTCAGGAGGCCCGGGCTCGCCAATATGCTCCGGGGAAGCCTGGGAAAGTTCCTATGTAGGACTTTTAGACAATTTGCTGAACCACAATTTGGTCCAGCCGGTAAAAAAACACCTGTTTCTTATTTGCCATTCGTTTCAGATTGCCTGCCTGCACTGGGACCTGGCAACGGTGTCCAAACGCCGGTCCACCTCTTTTGGGATATTCCCCATTTTTAAAACCAAAAGCGGAGAACTGGAACCCTTGTTTCAGGGCCTTGACAATCCCTTCTATGCCGTAGACTCCAGGGATTATCAGGTGGTTGGACCTCAGGAATGGAAGCTGGACACCCTGGATGGGAAGGTGCTATGCCGGGAAAAAATCCGCCCCCACGTTTCCCTGGAAAGGGCGGTCATGGCCATCCGTTTTTCCAATGAGATTTTTGGCGTTCAATTCCATCCCGAAGCAGATTCTGTAGGGATGCTTCATTATTATCAACGGGAGGATAAGCGTCAGCAGATTATTAAAAGGTTTGGCAAAAAAAGATATTTGGAGATCATAGAACACCTGGATGACGATAATAAGATTATGAAGACCAATCATACCATCATCCCCAGATTTTTACGGCAGGCAGCCGACGCCATCGATCAATCTAAACTCGTATCCGCATGATCCCTGAAATTCGTGAAAAATTCAATAATGGCTTCGATGAAGCATATTATAACAATCTCAAAAGAGATATTGCGGGCGCTCTTGGGGAGCCTTGCCAATTCAGGATTTCAGAAACCCCGGTATTTATAAGCCGAAACCTGAAAAAGAAAGTCATCCTGGCCTGTGAATCAATTTTGGATCAGATATGGAAACTGGATTTCGATGCTGTAAGGGAAAGATTTATGCCGAAACACCTGCAGTCGCCCAGCCCCCTGGGCAAACCGCATTTTTTGGCTATCGATTTTGGCTTATGTGAGGATGAAAATGGCCAAATATCTCCCCAATTGATTGAACTTCAGGCATTTCCTTCCCTCATGTATTATCAATCATTTCTGGGGAAGGCTTTCCTGAGAAACTACCCCAACCTGGCTGGTGACGGTTTTCACTATTATTTGAGCGGTCTCGACGAAAAAAATTATCTGAAGGAAGTTCGGGAAGTGATCCTGGGTAATGAAAAGCCTGAAAATGTGATCCTGATGGAGTTGTTCCCTGAAAAGCAAAAAACGAGGATTGATTTCTGGGCTACCAGACTGGAGCTGGGAATAGAAGTGGTATGTATTACCAAAGTAGTCAAAGAGGGAAGAAACTTGTTCTATGAACGTGATGGCATTAAAATTCCCATCCACAGAATTTATAATCGGGTCATCTACGATGACATGCAGCGCCTTAAAGACCTCAAGACAAACTTTAATCTTTTTGATGATGTTCAGGTGGAATGGGTTACGCATCCCGACTGGTTCTTTATGATTTCTAAATGTATCATGCCGATGTTAAAACATGATTATATTCCTCCTTCCTATTACCTTGATAGAATTCCTCCGGACATCGATTTTAAAAAATTTGTTTTAAAACCGCTGTTTTCCTTTGCAGGACAGGGGATTGATCTTAATCCTTCCCAGGAAACCGTTGACCAAATAACCGATAAACACAACTATCTCTTGCAGAGCAAGGTGAATTATGCTCCGTTGGTGAGGACAAATACCGAAAAAAATTCCAAGGTAGAACTAAGGATACTTTATATTTTAGACCCGGGGACGAATACCCTGAAACCGGTGATTAATCTGACCCGCATGGGCAAGGGGGGGCTTATCAACGTATCCCATTTAACCGATGATACCTGGATTGGTTCTTCTATCAGTTTTTTTGAGGATTGAGTCTGCCTGTTTCCACGGGGACGAGCGGCAGGGGACCGTATTTAATAGTTTCTTCTTTGGAACCGGCGTAAGGGAGGAATTTAATGCTTTGCATGCCCGTATATGCACATTATTCCTGGGTGTTGCCGTAAGACATAATTTTTGCCACATATTTTCCTATCACATCAAACTCCAGATTAACGATGGTCCCAAGCTGATAAAACCTAAACCCGGTGTGTTCAAATGTATAAGGAATAATGGTTACGGAGAAGGTTTTAATTCCCGAATCTACAACGGTTAAACTAACGCCGTCAATCGTAATGGAGCCCTTTTCTATAGTGATATTACCTTGAGAAGGATCATACTCAAAATTAAAAATCCAGCTGCCGTCGTTTTTAGCTATCCCGGAGCAGGTAGCGGTCTGGTCTACGTGCCCCTGAACGATATGCCCATCCAGTCTTGCGCCCACCTGTACTCCCCGCTCCAGGTTTACCTTGTCGCCTTCCTGTAATTGCCCGAGATTGGACCTGAAGAGGGTCTCTTCAACGGCTGTGACTGTATACTCGTTTCCATTAATGGCAATCACAGTTAGGCACACCCCATTATGGGAAATGCTTTGATCTATTTTCAATTCAGCCGATATAACAGACTTTATGGTGATATGCAGATTTCCCCCTTCTTTTTTCAGGTGCGTTACTTCCCCCAAAGTTTCAATGATACCGGTAAACATGTGTCGTTTAAATTAAGTAGTTTTGTGCTTTTATGAAAGTTACAAAGGTAAAGATATAATGCAGGAAAAGGGCATGATAAAAGTGGGTATTTCCATCGGTGATCTGAACGGAATTGGCTGTGAAGTGGCACTT
Organism: Eudoraea sp.; assembly: GCA_035312365.1. Taxonomy (GTDB): domain Bacteria; phylum Bacteroidota; class Bacteroidia; order Flavobacteriales; family Flavobacteriaceae; genus JAFMPW01. Next base: position 3,522 of record DATGCB010000271.1, read on the forward strand.
AAATCCTTTGAAGATTCCAGAATGCTGGAATTTTGTACGCCGGTTTTTTTTGCCTCCAACAAGTCCATTTCCCTTCAAAAATCGGCCTTGGAATTAACTATCTCCTACCATGGTATACAGGGAGCTGACAAAGCTATTGATGGTAAAATAAATGTGGTCAATGTATGGAGGGATGCCCCCCCCCTTATGTATGGTGAAGAGACCGGGGAAGCCGGTGATCTGGCCGTTAAATCTCTGACAGCGGCAGTGGAAGCTTTAAAAAAAGGCGAAATAGATGTTTTGGTAACTGCTCCAATCAACAAAAAGAATATACAATCCGATACCTTTCATTTTCCCGGGCACACAGATTACCTTGCGCAGGAATTGGAGGGAGAGAGCCTTATGTTTATGGTTAGTGAAGGTCTGAGGGTGGGGCTCCTCACAGACCATGTCGCGGTGAAAGATATTGCGGGAGCCATTACCCCGGATCTGATCAGGAATAAAATCAATATCATTGAGCAATCTCTGAGAATGGATTTTGGCATTCGAAAACCGAAAATTGCGCTCCTGGGGATAAATCCACATAGTGGTGACCACGGGGTCATTGGAAAGGAAGATGAGGAAATACTGAAACCGGTGATCAAAGAATTATCCGACGCAGGGCATTTGGTTTTCGGTCCGTTTGCTGCTGACAGTTTTTTTGGCTCGGAATCCTATTTGAATTTTGACGCCATTCTGGCTGCCTATCACGACCAGGGGCTGATACCTTTCAAAACCTTATCTTTTCGCAATGGAGTTAACTTTACTGCAGGGTTGTCCAGGATCAGAA
>DATGCB010000272.1:0-16613 GCA_035312365.1 Eudoraea sp.
AAAAAGGGCGGGTGCCGGGTTCGCGTCCGTCCAGGTACCTGGAGTAATTTTCAATACCGGAACAATAGCCCAGCTCACGGATCATCTCCAGGTCAAAGTTAGTGCGTTCCTCAAGGCGTTTTGCCTCAAGAGGCTTGCCAATCTCCTTAAAATAATCCACCTGCCTTAAGAGGTCATGTTGTATCAGATGGATCGCGTTCTGCAAAATATCGGGGGAAGTAACGAACATATTGGCCGGGTAGATATTCAGGTTTTCATAGACCTCAAGGACCTTATTCCTGTACGGATCAAATGCTTCGATCTCTTCAATTTCATCGCCAAAAAAGTGGATGCGGAAGGCATGATCCGCATACCCGGGAAAGACATCCACAACATCGCCCTTCACCCTGAAATTTCCATTTCTGAAATCCGCGGTGGTCCGGGAATAAAGGCCTTGAACCAATTGGTGCAATAGCTTCGTTCTTGTGATGACCTGGTCTTTTTGAATGGTAATTACATTTTTCTGGAATTCCGCGGGGTTCCCGATTCCGTACAAACAGGAAACGGAGGCAACCACAAGTACATCTCTCCTTCCCGAAAGGAGGGAGGAGGTGGCGCTTAACCTTAGCTTTTCAATATCCTCATTAATAGACAGATCTTTTTCAATATACAGTCCGCTTGTCGGGATATACGCTTCCGGCTGATAATAATCGTAATAAGAAACAAAGTATTCCACCGCATTTTCAGGGAAGAACTGTTTGAACTCCGAATAGAGTTGAGCTGCCAGCGTTTTGTTATGTGCAAGGACCAGCGTGGGGCGCTGTACCTCTTCTATGACATTGGCCACGGTAAAGGTTTTTCCCGAGCCCGTTACCCCCAAAAGGGTTTGGTGCCTTTCGTTGTCGTTTATACCCTCGACCAATTGCGAAATGGCTTCCGGCTGGTCCCCTGTAGGATCAAATTCTGAAACAACCTTAAATTTCATGCGCTAAAAATACAAAAGCGCAGGGGTTTTGCCCCAGGGGAGGTCTCAATTATTTGTCGCTATCTCTTCAATGCAAAGTACCCCCTTATTTCAGGACCGTTCGGCACTGATGCCTTAAACCAGTAATTCGAGGAAGGCTGGGGATTACCTCGGACTTTACCATCCCAGCCCTGTGATTCCGGGTTTATTTGCGCTAACAAACTTCCGTAGCGATCAAAAATAAAAATGGTTTCCAAATTTACCCGGGCGTTTTTAAAAGGAGGATTAATTTGCCAATAATCATTGATTCCATCCCCGTTAGGAGTAAAAAAATTGGGAAAATCCTCGATGGTCAAATCCCTGTCCACCGTTCTTTCGACGGTGCCACACCCATTTTTATCCCGTACGTAAGCAATATGGAATCCACTGGTAATGTTACTAAAAACCGGACTGTCCTGATAAGGTCCGTTTACATCATCCAGCGCATATTCATAATTGCCCAAGCCTTCGGCAAATATGGTAATTTCCCGCCCGCCAGGCATGTTTACTATGTCAATGGTCCGGATGGTCGCAATTTCCGAGACTACTACGGTAAATAATTTCGAACTGGAACATTCTATGGTATTCCCGTTTACGACTACCGTATTGTAGGCTTCATATCTGTATCTCCCTTCCTCTGCAATGGGTACGTCCCTGTTTTCGGAGAGCAGCGTTTCAGGACTTCCGGAATTCGTCCTGTACCACCGGAATCCGTCTGCCTGGTCCTCGGAACGAACGATATAGGGATTGTCGCCACTGCATATACCCACCTCATCAGGAAATGAGATCTCAGGTCTGAGTGACCTTGTTTCACCGGTGGATTCATTCACCACGGGTTCGCAATAATCAACTTCCGGACCTGTAAAAAAGCTTTCTTCCACACAGGACGAAGGCGCTCCATTTTCATTGAAGGGGGTAATGCGTACATAGATCCGGGTATCCTGGGGGAGGTCTCCGGGCGGTTCGTAGGTCAGTACATTGCCCACCTCCAGGTTATCAAGGAGTTCCACCCCTCCGGGAGATGTCCCCATGGAGAGGCGGTAGTTGGTAGCGGTTGAGGCATAGGCCCAGACGAGGTCGATGACAATCGTAACATTAAAGGCATCATTGTCGGGGGCAATGAGTAGAGTGCAGGGCGGGGGAGTGGTCACATCCATGGTGTGGAACATAATACCGGGACATGCAATGGGAGGGCCGTCGAATAAAACAAGACTGATACTTACATAGATCTGGGCGTTTTCCGGTAAACCCACGGGAGGGGTGTAGGAGGTAGCCTGGCCGATGGGACGCGCATTGGCGATATCCACTCCTCCCGGAGTGGTTCCGATTGAAATTAAATACCCATTGATTCCGCCCACTGCCGGCCAGGTAATGGCTGCATCCACCGGAATGCCGGTATCGCCATCCGCCGGATAGCTGATCCCGGGACATTCCTGGCTCAGGGCCAGAAACCCTGCCAGTAATAGCGCAATATGTAATGTGTTTTTCAGCATTGGATGCATCGATCTCTTAAATCAACGTGATCAAGGGTTATCGTTTTAATAAAAAATAGCCTTTAATAATATTTTTATAACCATCGGCGGCCTGGAACCAGTATACGGTGGCAGGTAGGGGCCTGCCGTTGAAATTTCCGTCCCACCCCTGTGAATTTGGACTTACCTGCGCCAGCAGGGCACCGTACCTGTTGAAAACATGGAGGTATTCCAATTGTATCAGCCTCCCTTCCCTGGTGGGTTTGAGCTGCCAGTAATCGTTGATTCCGTCACCGTTGGGGGTAAAAAACCTGGGAAAATCGTCTGAAGTCAGTTCCCGTTCCAAGACCTCCATAGCAATCCCGCAGCCATTCTTGTCGCGTACGTATACATTGTGGTCTCCGGAAGGTATGTCGCTAAAGACATTATGATCCTGATAGGGACCATCCCTTTGGTCCAGGGCATACTCAAAATTTCCGACACCTTCTGCCAGCACTTCAATTTGCAGTCCCCCGGAGTCCCGCGTGGCATTAACAGCGGATATTACCGGTATTTCTGAAAAAACCGTTGAAAAGTCCACAACGCTGACGCATTCAATGGTGGTACCCAGTTCCTCTATGATATTATATGCTTCATACCGATACTGGCCGAGGAACGAAAGAGATACGTCCCTGTCCGAGGATATCAAAGTTTCTGAACCATCCCCGTGAATTCTGAACCAGCGAAATCCATGGGCCACATCCGTTGTACTGACGATCGCGGGGATGTTATCCTGGCACAGACCTACGGTATTTGGAAAATCCACCACCGGACGCAGATTGACCGTTTGCCCGCTTAACGGGTCAAGGAATGGGCCACAGTTAAAAACGCCTTCGCCGGTAGTGAAGCTTTCTTCGATACACGACAAGGGTTCACCATTTTCGTTATAGGGAATGATCCTAACATAGGTTGGCTCATTTTCAGGAAGGTTTTCCCTCGGGTTATACAAAAGTACATTTCCAACGTCAAAATCGTCCAGAATATCCGAACCGCCGGGCACGGACCCAAGCGACAATCTATATCCGGTGGCAGTGGAAGCATACTGCCATTCAATATTCGTGGTAACACTAACACCTGATTCATTGTTCACGGGATTTGAAAGGCTTGTACAGGGAGGCGGAGTGGTAACATCTACGGTGGTAAATGTTTCCCCCGGGCAGATTTTGAGTGGCTGATTTGCGATAAACAGGGCTATTGTCACGTGTATCAGCGTGTTTTCAGGTAATCCCACTTCCGGGGTGAAGGAATTGGTGAGACCAGCAGAACGCCTGTTAAGGATATCGCCACTGCCCGGGGTAGTGCCCAGGGAAATCAGATACCCTATAATCCCGTCAACAGCCGGCCATGTAATGGTTACGTCGACGGGCACTTCAATGGAACCGTTTGCAGGGAAATTGAGCCTGGGGCATTCCTGTCCGCTTACCATTAGGGCAAACAGGTAGAAAGTAAAAAAGAAGGCTTTTTGGTGCATTGAACTAAAATATTGCGTTTTCCATTATTTGTTCCCTATCGTTTTAGGGCAAAATGCCCGCTAATATTATTGTTGGAGTGATCACTTGCCTTAAACCAATAATCTGAGGACGGCAGCGGTTTTCCTTTGAATTTTCCATCCCACCCTATGGAAAAGGGATCTATTTCCGCCAGAAAAACCCCGAAACGGTCAAATATCAGGATGGTATTCAACGTAATTTCACCGAGTGCCGGTGGCGGAATGAACTGCCAAAAATCATTGACCCCATCCCCATTCGGGGTAAAGAATTTAGGAAATCCTTCCAGTGTTAAATCCTGTTCAATTTCTTTTTCGACAATGCCACAGCCGTTTCTATCACGTACATATGCCGTGTGGGAACCCACCGGGACATCGTTGAAAACAGATCCGGCCTGATAAGGCCCGTCCATGTTATCCAGGGCGTATTCATAGTCGCCAATGCCCTCGACCCGTATGTCAATATCGATCACATCTTCCAGGCCGGTTACATTTACCGCAGTAATTCTAGCAACCTCAGACGACACCACATTAAAGAATTTTGTCGTCGGGCATTCTACCGATCCGCCCGATTGGGCAACGGTATTGTAAGCCTCGTAACGGTATTGCCCGTTTTCCGTCAAATCAACGCTTGCCGTTTCTGACAACAGTACTTCGTCACCAAAAGCGTCCACCTTATACCACCTGAACCCTTCGGCCGTATCCATTGTAGTCACAGTGAAGGGTGCTTCGTCCTGGCAAAAGGACACCGTATCCGGGAAATTGATCTCGGGGTTCAGGGTAACGAGCTCTCCGGTTACTACGTCGAAGTATGGCCCGCAACCCAGGATTGTGGAAAAGGACTCCTGAGTGCAGCCTATGGCAAGCCCGGCATCATTAAAGGGAATTATGGTCATAAAGAAAGTCCTGTTCGGTTCAAAATCGATGACCAGGGTTGAATTTGTGGAAAACAGGACATTGTCCAGAATTTCAGCGGTAAAGGGTGAACTCCCAATGGTTACACGATAGCCGTTGGCCCCCGGGACTTCTGTCCATTCAATAAAGGGGGTCAGGGGCACATTCGTAGCTCCGTTTACCGGAGAAATAAGGCTTGTACATCCCGGGAGCGTAGCCAGGACACCCGTGGTGAACTGTTGTTCCATACAGCCCGGAGTACCACCAATGGCATTCCGCGGGGTTATGGTGACAAATATTTGGGTAGACGGGGGGAAGTCGGCTGGCGGATTGTAGGAAAGTACATTTCCTACGTTCTGAGGGCTTAAAATTTCACCGCCCCCGGGAGTTGTACCTATTGTTAGTTCGTAGCTTGTTGCCGTTGGGGCATAATTCCATTGAATGTTGTTGGCAACATTCACATTAGATGCCCCATCTACCGGATTTCGGAGCGATGTACAGGTGGGGATACTGGTAACGGCTTCGGTTCTGAAAGATTCGGTTGGGCATGTAATGTTGGGTAGGTCAAAGAAAAAAAGTGTCAGGGTTACATAGATCTTGGTATTTTCAGGTAACCCCAGCGGTGGGACATAACCTGTTGCATTCCCCACTGAGCGTTCATTGATAATATCGGTGCCTCCGGGGGTTGTGCCTATAGAAATAATATACCCGGGCACGCCTTCAACTTCATCCCAGCTAATGGTGGTTGTCACCGGTACATTTACCGCCCCGTTTACCGGGCTGTTGAGATTGGGACATTGCTGGGCGATGGATGTAGCTCCATATAATAAAATTATCAGATATAGCCATTTTCTTAGCATGCACTCTGTATTATCAAATCCCACCCCAAACCTCCTGGAAAGGTTGGTGTACGGCAATCACCTTTTTAAGGCAAAATGCCCCCTCAATTCTCTGCCATCTTTCAAACTTACGCTGAACCAATAATCCGAAGCGGGAAGGGCCCTTGATCGGGCTGCCCCGTCCCAACCCCCTTCGTTAAGTTGAATCTGAGTCACAAAGCTTCCAAATCGGTCATAAATAGCAATAAAGGCGTCCGGCTGGAATAAATCATTGATGCCCGTCAACTGCCAGAAGTCATTCACCCCATCCCCGTTAGGTGTAAAAAACTTGGGGTACCCCATGACGGCAATTTCCCTTTCAGTGGTACCACAACCCTTCAGGTCCCGGACGAACAACGTAATAAAACCCGGGGTCACATTTTCAAAGTAATTGCTGGCCTGATAGCCGGTACCGTCCAGGGAAAACTCATACGTACCATCCCCGGAAACTTCTACCTGAACCGTATTGTTGTTTGAAAAATCGTCAATGAGGACGTCCTCTATAACCGCCTTGTTGGAAGGTGTCAGGTTAAAGGCAGCACTATTGGAACAGTTCATTGTTTCCCCGTTGATATTGTAAATAAAGCCCACTTCCAATATATAATTTCCCAGCTCCGTAAGTACCGCATGCTGCTGGCCGGAAATTTGTTCATCGGTACCAGCACCTGTCTTTATCCAACGGTACGAATCAAATCCTTCAGGGGCATTGATCGACAAACCGTCTCCATCGGTGCACAACTGGTATGATGCTTCCATGGTAATGGCAGGTGAGGGGTTTACTATGAATTCTATAGCCTCTACGCCCAGACATTTTCCGGCATTTTCAAGTTTCGCATAAATAACCGTGGATGAAGTTGTTATGGAACCGTTCAGGGGATTCTGTTCCAGGGCGGCATCTGCTAAATCGATGTAAAAACTGACCGTCAGGCTGCTATAGTTCTGAGCAATATCTTCCAGGGCAAAAGTTCCTGTGAGAACGTCATCTCCAACTGATTCGTCACATGAATAGAACGGGCCGAACGGACTGGGTGCTATGACCACCGGATCAACCTGAAGTTCAATTTCACCCTCATTGGTACATCCAAGCTGGTTGACCGCCTTGTAATATAAGGTTTGATTAAAAGCCCGGGTGTTTCGGTATTGTTCAGGTTCCGTAATTGGCAGGTCGTTATCCCGGTCCGCGGTACTTTCATAAAAGAAGAATTCGATGTCGGGATCATCATTCGCCTTTTTAAGATTCACGACGGTAATACCGTCTGTTGAGTCCTGCGGATCTATATCACATAGAGTCAAAGAGATACTTTCATCGGGGGTGGGGATTACTTTGATGAGCGCTTGCCCCAGGATATGGCATTTGGTAGCATCGGGCGAGGTGATCTCCACACTGTATTTCCCGGAATCGGCAACATCAGAGATCAATACTTCATAGCGGTTTCCCACGGGTGCATTAAAAGGTATTCCGTCTTTTTCCCAGGCATAAATGGCTCCCGGGATCATTTCGGCTTCCAGGATAAAAGGATCCCCGGTACAGAGTGCCAGCGTACTGCTGCCGGTCCCGTCATCATTTTTTATGAGCTCGGATTTACCAAAAAAGGATTGGATAAACGGAGGCAGTCCCTGTGTTCCATCTCTTCCATTTAGGTCGATCGCATTGTGTTGGTAATCCGCCGCCATGCCAAGCTCATTGGGTTTGTTGATGACCCCCAGGAAGGGGGTTCCAAGGGCATAACTCCGCGCTATCGTTCTGTATATCTTACCGTTTTCCCCAAGTTGCAGAGCTCCCCTGAAAATAGACCTGCTATCCAAAATTACAGCGGATCCCGAAATATCAGCGGCCGTCATATCATACTGCAGCAATTGGGAAGTCTGGAATGCGCTGCGTTGGATTTCATCGGCCGAATGCACGTACAACAATTGATTGTTTGGTGAGAACTCAACCCCGTAGGAAAACTGATTCGGGCCGGGGATGCCAATTGGCTGTTGATTGGATACAATTCCCGTCAATGCGTTAAAGTCATAGAGGTAGAGTCCTGAAGAACTATTGGCACAGACGAGTTTGGTACCATCCGAAGAGAGCTTTAAATACCCTCTCGGATCCTGAACGCTCAGGTCACGGAACGTTGTTTTTGTGGCCGTTGCAGTTACACCCAAAGCATTGACCTCGAAGGCGTGGAAGGTGTTAAAAAACTCAGAATCACCCTGCTCAGATGCCAGGGTGATGACCCAAATGGATTTATCAAAACAATCCTTGACGACCGCTGTAATCTTTTCAGAACACTTGGCAAGAAGATTCGTGTTTTTCTCAATTACGGCACCATTTCCATTGTTGGCAGAGATGTCTACCACAGAGTAGTTCAGGCCAAAGTCGGGATCTTCCGGGAAAACGGCGGTGTCGACTGTGAAAATATAGAATATATCGGGATCCTCGGGTTTTGGAACGATCAGGGCGGATTGCGTGCTCGATGAATCTCCGTAAAGGCCGGTTCCCCCTTCCATGATTTCGTGGGTACGGTTGTACACCGTGATACCATCCGTGTAGAAAAGAAGATTTCCAAAGGTATCTGAAATGGTCGCACAACCCTCAAAAGTGTTGATATTACTTTTTTCTACTGCGGTAACGCTCCCGTTGTTATTGAAATGAATTCCGGCCCCTTTGCCAAAGTACCAATTGGAAGTTTCCCCCTGGCCTAAAACAAAGACAGGACAAAGGATACCAAAGAGTAGAACTGAGGCAATCTTTTTCATAGTGTTCCTTCAAACACTACAATATACTACAAATCTCTCTTTTTGAGCAAAGCGTACGACAAATAGATAAATATGGCGGTCCAACAAGAAACGATGACGATCTCATACCAATGCACATAGTAATCAAAGCTAAATTCCTCCCCAATTTGGTTCGCAACGGATTGTACAGCTTTCAATCTGCTGAACGGTTCTTCGATCAGCCGGGCCATAGATTCTAAGGGAAACAGGCCCTTGATGCTTCGCGCAGTTTCCCAGGATACCATTTTCCACCCGAGGAAGCCAAAGAGCAATTGTTCAATGATTACCCATAATATAAGGAAACCCAGGGCAAAGGCGGAGCGTTTTACCAAAATGCCAAGAAAGAGGCAGAATGAAAAAAAGCCGACCAGTTTCAGGAAAAAGGCCAGGAGGAATTCCAGGTCCGAGAATATGATCGAAAGTTCATTAAAGTCAGAATAAATAAGTCCAAGGATCAAGGAAACCACAAATACAAAGACCGTTGATATTACCGCAAAAGAAATGACGGTTAAAAATTTAGAAAGGATGAACTCTTTTTTGGAAAGCCCGTCAATTAAATTCTGTTTTATCGTCTTATTGCTATATTCATTGGCCATCATAGAGACGATCACAATGGCGAGGAATAGCTTAAAAATGGCCGTTACAAAGGTGTTAAAATGCCAGATATATGGAAAATTAAAAATGCCCTGCTCCGCGAGATGAAATTGAACCGGCCCGATATCGAACTTTATGGCGGCTATAAGTGCAATGGATGTCAGCAGTATAAAGTAGGAGATAATGAGTACCCTGCTGGCCCTGTTATTCCAAAGCTTGATAAATTCTATTTCCAGTAATCTTTTCATTTATTCAAACTTTATTCAATTCACCGGCCTCTCCGGCCGAAGATGGATTTTCGGTGAGGGTGAGGAACTGTTCTTCCAGGCTTTCCTTTCTCTTTACAAGGTGGGATAAAACGATGTCCTTTTGGAATAGGGAACGATTGAGGGCTATAGCGTCCATTTCCTCACCGAGGAAGGCTGTAATGAGCCCATTTTCATTCTGTACAGCCTTAAAACCAGGATGTTCCTTCAGGAAGCTTATCAGTTTCTCAGGGGTGTCCGATTTTAACTCAAAGAACCCATGGCTGGCAAGCATTCCGTCCACCCTCCCGGAATACAATTTCTCCCCTTTTCTCAAAATGACCACATGGCTGCAAACCTTCTCTACTTCATCAAGCAGGTGGGAGGCCAGTAATATGGTGGTTCCCTCCGATGCAATCCGCTTGATGATCTCCCGGATCTGATGGATCCCCTGGGGGTCCAATCCATTCGTGGGTTCGTCCAGGATGAGGATTTCGGGATCATTTAACAGGGCAGAGGCAATCGCCAGCCGTTGTTTCATGCCCAGGGAGTAGGTTCTAAATTTACTGTCTTTACGGTCTGATAGCCCAACCAATTTAAGCTTCTCTTCTATCTTGTCTGGTCTGACTTCCTTTATTTTACAGACCAGTTTAAGGTTCTGCATGGCCGTCATATAGGGGTAAAAATTGGGGCGCTCAATAATGGCACCCACTTTTTTGAGCGCATCATGCGTGGAAGAATGCCCATCGAACCAGGAAAAGCCGCCGCTGGTTGCGTTTACTACATTGAGAACGATGCCCAGGGTGGTGGATTTTCCACTTCCGTTTGGTCCTAAGATACCATAGACATTGCCTTTTTCGATGGAGAAAGACAAATCATGCACAGCGGTGAGATGCCCGAATTTCTTGGTTAGCTTACTGACGGTCAGAATCGTTTCCAATATGGAGGTTGTTTTTGTGCGGTTTATAGTAACTTGACGACGAAATTGTTATTTTGTTACAGGAATAATGAAAATAAGAAGCATACAAGATGTCTGATGAACGCCTGATGTCCAAGAAAAAGCCGGCATACCCGGTTACAGATAAACTCGATGCCTATCTGAACGAGTACAATCGAAAGATTGAGATCCCAATTTTCTATGATGATCTCCTGCGGTTCGCCGGTTCGGTGGTTGTATATGATGCAAATGAAGAAGATACCCTTTGGATTCGCGTTTATTATTCGGAGGCCGACCGGCAGGAAATAGATATCAGTTTAAAAAGGGTGTATTCCATATTGCTTTCCGATGGGAGCGACCGGATTTTTCAGTACCTGAATATCGATGCGGTAGATTTTTGCACTTTTGGGAACTCCAAACCGTTTCGCATCAAGGTGAGAAACATTCTCAATGATAATTACACGCATTTTTATGTAAAAAAAGCGGATGCCTCCCGGATCTACGGCCTGGAGCTGGAACACATGCTGTCGCCTTACAACCTCAATTTTTTGGTTTACAAAGACACCCTGATCGAGGAACATATCGCGGGAATACCGGGCGATGTATTTATCAAGGAGATGCTGCCTAATTGTTCTGAGTCTGAAAAATCGCAATTGGCCAAGGAGTTCGTAAAATTTAATGAACGGTGTATGATCCGCCTTTTGGGTGATATGAGATCCTACAATTACGTGATCGTTCCAGTGCACGATTTTGACCATGTGGTATATCGCATCAGGGCCATAGATTTTGACCAGCAGTGTTTTGAAGGGAAACTGAAGGTCTACCGGCCCCAGTTTTTCAAAGAGAATTACATCATGGTTGAGTTGGTACGCGGTAAATTGCAAAACGATTCTGTAGACCAGTATAAAATAGAAGAACGATCCATTGTGGCCAAACGGATTATCAGCTCCGGCAACAGGATCAACCGGTTAGTGAATATCTGTAAGGCCGACTCCATTTCAATCGAAGAAAATATAAAACTCCTGGCCCAGGAGATCTATGAGCTCACCTTGGATGCACAATTTAAAAAATGCAAAAATATGGGTCAGATCCTGGATCTGGCACTCGATTTTGTAAAACGGAACTATCAGGACGTGAGTATGAAACAGATCATTGAGAAGAGGATCAAGATCTGATTTACCGACGGCGGGGGGAAGGACCATCCTTTGGGCCATGAATTTCAAATATCCCAAAGTGCCGCCGGATAGGACACAATGAATTTTCGTTGGTCGATACCCCGTTCAGAAATCATAAATTTTAGTCATTGCCGACGGCCCCTTAACTCTTCTGCTCCTTGTTAAAATACACCAGGTAATAATACATCTGCCGTTCTTCATCCCAACCTTTTTCTATAAATTTCTCGGCGGATTCCGGATTGATAAAGTCGAGTTTAATCTGGATGTTGGTATCGAGCTGGATCACATTCTTAATTTTTTTCCGGGTATCCGAAACCGCCTTGTTGGCAATATTGAAATTTGATACGTCCTCTATACTGTATTTAGGTCCCTTTTCTACTTTATAATGTTTGAATTCGGGAATTAGTGCAGGATTTTCCATCACCTCGTTCAGAAAGTTCGATTCTTCGAAGGCATCATTCTTTGCAAAATGATTAACTGCCCTGTTCATAAACAGCACCTCCTGCTGTTTATCCTCCGCAGGGAGGACGACGTCTTTGGCAAAATTCTGACAGAATTTCAAATAGTTTCTGGTGTAGAAATTCTCATCTGTTAAGGGATCGACCCCCAGGAAATGCTTCAGCCAATATTTTGTGTCATATCGGTTGCTGTCAACCGACAGTACCTTATAGCCGTTTTCCCCGGCAATATTTAGAATCAGGCAACCCTTATCGAGCTTGTAAATATTTACACCCTGTTGTACGATCACGTCAAGGTTGTCTCCAATTTCCTGAAACTGCAGAAAATCGTGTTTCACTTCACTTTTAAATATGCCGACAGCATCCGTTTTAACATTGTCGACAAGCACTTCTGATATATGGGCCACATAAACCTCCCCACTTTTTATGTGAGGGTGACTGGATTGTTCGTACAAATGGGTTGCCAGCTTTTTTGAAATAGTATGAAGGCTCGGGGGATCTGTAAAAATCCTGGTGGCCAGGGTATACACCTCATTAAATTCAAGGTCAGCTTCGTGGGTCAGTCGGAAGTAATTTTCCACTTTTTCACGGAACGGTTTAAAGAAGTATTCCTTTAGCAAGCCTTTGGATTCGTCATCCGGCATAAAGGGCTCTTTGGACAGAAAAATTTGTTCACCCTTATTTTTATTTCCCACCCGGTGCAGGGAAACGCTTTCAATTTGGGCATTGTACAGATTGATCATTTTATCAGGTTAGGGTGATGGGTTGAGAGAAGGTTAAATTTTTTTTGTGTAAGCGAATATTGGCTTCCTTTATCTTCCGGTCGCTCCATTGTTCAGTTCCAATTTTCATCAAAATCGAGATCGTCGTAGTTTTCAAGGGTGTCGTCAAAATCAAATGCAGGATCCGATTCAAATTTCCTTTCCGGAGGGGTCTCGGGAAGCTCTCCAAAGCTGAAGAGGATATTCGGGTATCCCCTGCCGTCCTCTTTATCCACAATGTCGGCGAGTTCTACGAAAAAGGTCCACATACTTAAAAAGTCATAGATATAAATGAGCCTGGGGGATTGCATTGTAAGAATATCTTCAAGGCGTGTTTCATTCATCAGGCGTACATCAGACCCGTTTTCTGCCATGTCGAACAGAGCGATTTCCTCATCCTGATTCCATGAATTGTCACAGGTGTAAAATGAGGCCATCTCCGTGCCCATGAAACCAAAGGATTGGGTAATCACGTTATGAAAATCTTCCAGGGTATTGTGGCCCTCAATTTCAACATCTCGAAAGATATCTTCCTCAAAATCCAGGATTATCCTGATTTTATAGATCATCAATTTCAGTTTGAAGCTAGGGGCAAAGTTACAAAGTTTTATGACTTTTGCCTGCTTTTGACCCTTCCAGGACCAAATAGTACTGTACACCGAACAGCAGGGAAGCAATGACCAGATGCATGGGTTGCGTGCCAAAGGGAAAATCCAGATAATTCATGGCCATTCCGGAAATAATCTCCGCAAGCAGCAAGAGCAATACCCAGTTTATTTTGGCATATCCCAGGTTTAGCTTATAGATCCTGTATGCAAGGTATAAATTGAGCAATACCACCCCTATGGAAAAAGAGCGGTGGATATAAAATGGTAATTCAGGCGTTGTGAGCCAGAGGTTTTTCGCAAGCTGACCAAACGTGTCGACCTGCTCATCGATAAACTGCCTTACCTGAGTGCCGAGCACTATTTGAATGAATGTAATACCCAAGGCAATCCAGAAGAGATTTTCTGTTTTTTTGTCGTGCTTAAATCCCGGATGGGAATCTCCGGTCCTGTGGATCAGGAATAACAGCAAGGCTACGATGACCAGTGCCATCACCATATGAATCGTTATTTTGACAGGCTCCAGCACGGAGAATACCACGATGGCCCCCAACCAGCCCTGAAACCCCATCGCAAGGACCACCCCCCATGATAGCAAGGCTGCTTTTTTGTCCTTTTTCCAGTATCCCAGGGAAGAGATTGCTAAGGCCAGGGTAGCCAGTCCGGCGAGTGCACCCATCAATCTATTGACGAATTCGGTCCAGGTGTGAGCAGCGTTAAATACAGCGTAGTTGTGTTTTGTATAGGATGTCCAGTTTGAACGGTTGTACAACTTCCCCGAGACAAAATCTTTTTTAACGACCCAGAGGGAATCCTTTAATATAATGACCTGGCCTTTTTTATATTCCCGCATGGGTTCCCACTGCAACTCGGACTCCTGTGTTGGGGGGATGTAGTACCCAAAACATTTTGGCCAGTCCGGACATCCCATACCACTGCCTGTCATACGGACTACCGCGCCAGCGATAATGACCAGGTATACCAGCAGCAAGGATAGTTTTGCAATTTTCGCGTAATATTTCCCCATTCAATGCTTTTTACGGTACTTCCTTAGTACCTGTCCGTTGCCTGCCAACACCCTAGTCCTTCCCTGGATAGAGACCCTCTTTTTTTGCCTGTTTCAACATGAACAGCCGGGCGGCCTCATAGTCGTTTGGAATATCACCGTCTAAGATTGCTTCTTTGATGGCCTCCTTGATGATCCCCACTTCCTTTGAGGGTTTTAAATGGAGGGTTTTCATAATTTCTTCTCCTGAGATGGGGGGTTGGAAATTACGGATATGATCCCGCTCCTCAACTTCTATGATTTTTTGGCGGACCCGTTTAAAATTAGCCTTGTATTTTTTTTGTTTCCTGGGATTTTTGGTGGTGATATCCGCCTCACAAAGGGTCATCAGGTCATCCACATGGTCCCCGGCATCATAGATAAGCCGGCGTACGGCGGAATCGGTTACATAGTCTTCGGAAAGCACAACGGGCCGGGAACTCATCAACACCATTTTTTGGACAAATTTCATTTTGTCGTTCAGGGGCATCCTCAATCTTTTAAAGAGTTTATATACCATTTTCGCCCCGACAAATTCGTGGGCATGGAAGGTCCAGCCTATTTTTTTATCGAAACGTTTCGTCGGGGCTTTGCCTATATCGTGCAGCAGTGCCGCCCAACGTAACCATAGATTGTCCGTTTGTTCTGCGATATTGTCCACAACTTCCAGCGTATGCCAGAAATTATCCTTGTGGCGTTGCCCTTCTACTTCTTCTATGCCCTGCAATGCCACTAATTCCGGTAATATATAGGTCAGGAGGCCGGTTTTATGGAGGAGGGATAAACCTGTGGAGGGTGCTTTTGTGGCCAGAATTTTATGCAATTCATCTACAATCCGCTCCCCGGATACGATTTTAATGCGCTCCTTATGTTCCGCTATTGCCTCCAGGGATTGCAGTTGGATCTTAAAATCAAGTTGGGAGGCGAAACGAATAGCCCGCATCATCCGAAGCGGATCATCCGAATAGGTGATCCCCGGTTCCAGGGGAGTCCTGATGAGTCTGTTTTCGAGGTCTTTTATCCCGCCAAAGGGATCCACCAAAATCCCAAAGTCCGGACGGTTCAGGGATAACGCCAGGGCGTTGATGGTGAAATCACGCCTCTTCTGGTCTTCTTCCAGGGTGGCGTTTTCAACGACTGGTTTACGGCTATGGTTGTGGTAACTTTCCTTTCTTGCACCCACAAATTCCAGTTCAAACCCATTATTTCTGATCATGGCTGTCCCAAAATTCTTAAAAACGGCCACCTCGGGTTTTCCGGGTAATTTTGAAGCCACTTCCCGGGCCAGACGGATCCCGTTGCCAACCGCAACAATGTCGATGTCCTGGGGGATCCCCCTTTTTAAAAGATAATCGCGTACAAAGCCACCAATCACATAGGTGTCCATGGAGAGTTCATCGGCAGCCTGGGCGATGATGCCGAATATAGGGTTGCTCAGTGCTTCTTTGTGGTTTTGTTGCGACATAACAGGAATATTTCTCCAAGCTTCTCACCTTTTTCCGACCGGCAATATTGAGATTAGGAGATGTGTTTTTAAGGGCTTATTTACGAATCACTTGTACGATGCCATCACTCCCCAGTTTAATTATTGCCGAGGGCGTGCTTTTTCGGCTATCGTGGTCCAAATTTACGACATAGTCCACTCCTGCTAAAATTTCAGCCTCGATTTCAGAGAATGTTTCCGGAGTGGCACCACCGGCAAAATTGGCAGAGGTAGCGACCAGTGGCTTTTTAAATCGCTTTATAAGATGTTGACAAAAGGGGTCTGAAGCCACGCGAATGCCGAGCGTATTATCTTTGGCAATAAGATTTCCGGCTACCCCTTTAGGGTGATCATAAATGATTGTGGTTGGTTTTTCTGAGAGATCCAGGATATCATAGGCAATATCTGGGACCATTTTTACATGAGATTCCAGCATAAACTGGTCGGCTACCAGGCAGATCATGGCCTTGGCGGATGGTCTTTTTTTAAGATCATAGATCTTTGCAACCGCCAACTCATTGGTTGCGTCACAGCCAATGCCCCAAATGGTATCCGTAGGGTAAAGGATTAAACCCCCTTCGGCCAAAACTGCCAGGACGCGTGAAAGTTCGGATCGAAAATCCGGTCGCATCTATTTTTTGTATTTCAGTTTGTCGCGCTGTACCTGCTCTATTTCCAGGATATCTTTTTGTTTGTAGGTAAGCGACTTGTAGGTAGCCCTGAGGTCCCGGCACAATCTCCGAAGTCCTATGGGCTCCAGGGAGGCGGCATGATCAGTTCCTTTCCATGTTCTGTC
>DATGCB010000273.1:0-7415 GCA_035312365.1 Eudoraea sp.
CTCCCAGGGAAACGGCAAGCAGGGCAATACCCCCCGTGATCCAGGTGGCATTGGTCGGCTGCCCGGTTTTGGAGAGTTTGGAGAGGAATTTAGGACCCAATCCGTCCATCGATAAGGCCTGTGCAACCCTGGGCCCTCCGAGGATACTCCCAAAAGCGGAAGACAGGATCGCACCCCAAACCGCTGGGATAACCAGGACACCTCCCAATATTGCCACCGAAGTCCAGGAACGCAGACCAAAGTTTTCATCAGATAATTGATCTAGGGTCAACAACCCTGTAACAGCAAAGAGGACAGGGATGATTAAATAGATGACAGCTCCCGTAATTACTGCGCCCAGGGTGCCTTTCGGGATGGATTTCCTGGGGTTTTTCAAATCCCCGCTCATTCCAATCCCGGCGGTAAATCCCGTTACTGCGGGAAAGAAAACCGCGAAGACATACCAAAATCCATCCTCGGCACTGGGGTAAGCAGCCTGCATTAGCGGGGTCTTAAGATCATTCATAAGTACGCCTATGATCAGTGCAAGAATAGATATTCCCACAAGGATCATAATCGGGATCTGCGCCCTCAGGGTGAGTGCGGCACTCTTACCCGACAGCAAGGTCACAAACAGGATAAAAACCACCGCAAGTAACTGGATGGCATACCCCGGCATAGGCCCCCAATCAGCGGGCCAGAACACCAATATAGCCTCTGCCAGTCCAAAGCAGTAAAATGTAACGCTGAGGGTACGACAGAAATAGAGTGGGATCCCAATAGCGCCCCCGGTCTCCATACCGAGGCTGCGGGACACTAAAAAATACTCCCCGCCCACACCTACCTGAATATTGGTGGGGATTGCCGAAGCGCTCAACCCTGTTATAAAGGTAATGGAACTGGACAATAGCACAATGACAACCGTCCAGCCCAATCCCACATTACCAACCACCCAGCCAAAACGCAAATACATGATGAGCCCAAGGATCGTAAGAACACTGGGAACATAAACCCCCAGAAATGTACCAAACTTCCGGGACGGCTGTGTTGTAATGTCAGACATAAGGAAAAATAGTAAAAAAAGAGGTCCCATGTGTTCCGGGTCCTAAAAATAAAAGAGGTGAATTCCTTAAGAGAGGCACGTTCAAAATCAAACCTGCCGGGGAAGCCAGGGACACCCAATATCGCTTTAATTCCTATATTAGTACATCCTAACAATCCTTTTCCTTCGACCTATGAAAAAAATGGTACCCTGGTTTTTTTTATGGGGGCTGTCTTTCCAGATAGCTGCCCTGGCCCAAACCGTGGATGAAATCCCTGACCTTATCGTACAGGAAGCGAATTCCAATTCACAATTAGAAAAGCTGGCGCATGAACTTATGGACGTCATAGGCCCCCGCCTGGTGGGTACCCCCCAAATGAAGAAAGCCCATGACTGGGCGGTTGCAACCTATACAGGATGGGGTATTGAAGCTAAGAATGAAAAATGGGGTGCCTGGCGGGGATGGGAACGCGGTATCACGCATATAGATCTTCTTTCCCCCCGGGTGGCCAGCCTGCGTGGAATTCAATTGGCCTGGAATCCCAGTACTTCAAAAGACGGTATCACCGCGTCATTGATTACCATTCCCGGGGTAGCTGATTCTATGTCATTTGCAAAATGGCTCCCGGAAGTAAAAGGGAAGTTTGTCATGGCTTCCATGAACCAGCCAACAGGCAGGCCCGATGACAACTGGGAAGAATTTGCCACAGATGAATCTTTTGAAAAGATGAAGAAGGATCGGCAAACCCTTACTGAAGAATGGCAAAGGCGACTTAGGTCAACGGGGTATAACCCTGGAAATATCAATGAAGCTTTTGAAAAAGCAGGCGCCGTCGGTATCATACAGTCGCGCTGGTCCGGTGGATTCGGTGCCAACAAAATCTTTAGTGCCAATACCGATAAAATTCCTGTCATCGACCTAAGCCTGGAGGACTACGGGATGCTTTATCGGATGGCGGAGCATGGGATTGACCCAAAGATTAAGGTCGTTGCCTTATCAAAAGAGCTGGGCACAGTACCTGCATTTAACACAATAGCGATGATCCCCGGAACAGAACTACCCGATGAATATGTGGTCCTTTCTGCTCATTTTGACTCCTGGGACGGGGCCACCGGTGCCACCGACAATGGAACCGGGACGATAACCATGCTGGAAGCAGCCCGTATTCTCAAAAAGGTCTATCCAAATCCCAAGCGCACCATCGTCATTGGGCATTGGGGCAGTGAAGAACAGGGGCTAAACGGCTCCCGGGCCTTTGTTGAGGATCATCCGGAAGTAGTGGCCGGCTTACAGGCACTTTTTAATCAGGACAACGGCACCGGACGGGTTGTACAGCTTTCCGGACAGGGATTCTTAGAGGCCTATGATTATCTTAACCGTTGGTTGGCAGCCGTTCCTGAGGATATTAGCAAACATATTGAAACCACTTTCCCGGGAACTCCGGCCAGAGGAGGGTCGGACTATGCCTCCTTTCTTGCCGTCGGGGCTCCCGCCTTCTCCCTTAGTTCCCTTAGCTGGAGTTATTGGGATTACACCTGGCATACGAACCTCGACACCTATGATAAAATTATTTTTGACGACGTCAGAAACAACGTCATCCTAACTGCCATCTTAGCCTACATGGCCAGCGAAGATCCCGAAAAAACATCGAGGGAGAGGGCCGTTTTACCCATGGACCGGCGAACCGGGGATCAGCTAACGTGGCCTGAACCCAGATCCCCGAACAGGCAGGGCGGACAGCATTAAATCAACTAAAAATCGGAATACTTATGAAAACCATTCAAACAGTTATTTGCCTTCTTTTATGCCTTTTGACAGGCGCCCAAACTCCATCATTTAAAAATAGCCCTCCCCTGTCGGCCGCTCCTGCCGCTACGGTTGGCATGTCGCAGGAGCGCCTGGATAAAATTGATGCCATGCTGCAAAAGGCCGTCACTGATGGTGATATTCCCGGGGCAGTGGCCCTGATCTCAAGAAATGGTAAAATAATTTTTCACAAGGCATTTGGAATGGCAGACAATGCAGCTAAAAGGGCTCTGAAGGCAGGCGATATCTTTAGAATTGCCTCCCAATCCAAGGCCATTACAGCGACCGCCGTGATGATTCTTTGGGAAGAAGGTAAATTTAGTCTGGATGACCCTATTTCAAAGTATATCCCGGAGTTTAAAGACGCCAACATACTCGATGCCTTTCATGAAGCGGATACCACCTATACCACAAAACCCTCGGAAAAAGAAATCAGCATCCGCCACCTGATCACCCACACGTCCGGGCTTGGGTATGGGGTGATCGATGGGGATGAGCGTTTCCGCAAAATATACCACAAGGCAGGCATCACCGATCTGTTTACCACGGAAGACATCAGCATTGAGGAAAGTGTAAAAAAATTGGCAAAACTTCCATTGCACCATACCCCGGGAGAGAAATTCACCTATAGTGAAGGCCTGGATGTGATGGGTTATTTTATTGAGGTGGTCTCCGGGATGCCCTTTGATGAATTCCTGAGGACCCGGATCTTTGATCCCCTGGGGATGACCGATACCTGGTTCTATCTTCCCGCGGAAAAACACAACAGACTGGTGCCGGTTCAGCAGAAGGTCAATGGCAATTGGGAAAAATACCCCGTCACATTTTACGACACGGATTATCCCATTAAAGGGGCCAGACGATTTTTCTCGGGGGGCGCCGGCCTTTCCAGCACAGCCAGAGACTATGCTACCTTTCTCCAGATGTATCTGAATATGGGAGAACTCAACGGAACCCGGATATTGAGCAGAACCACCGTACAGAGTATCCTTGGCAACCATATCGGGAATATCTGGGCGGAAGGACCCAAGCATTACGGCCTGGCCTTTTCAGTGCTCAACCAAAAAGGACAGGATCTTGGGGGGCAGGGCAGTTTGGGTACCTTTGATTGGGGGGGGTATTTTAATACCCAGTATTTTGCCGATCCTCAGGAACAGATCATCGGGGTTTTGATGAAACAAACGCAAAAGACCACCACGGATAATACCGGGATGACGTATCGGCAGATGATTTTCGCAGCGGTGGATGACTGATCAATATGGGCTACAAAAAAAGCTTTGGAAAAATTTTAAAAGAACATCATCCGAAAGATTTTCGAAGGCTGTTGGCTGAAATTGATATGAATTATGACTCGATTTCGAAGGATATTGCTTTTGTCTCCGATTCCCAAAACCCATTGGACAAACGTTTGGGTTTATGCGCCTACTTCCTGGCCGTGATCAAGGTCCTGGAAAAACAGGGAATGCCTTTTGATGGTATCAGGAAAATTTGCCTCGATGTGGCGTGTGAATATGTACGTCCGAAGAATTTTTTTCAGAAATGGGCGAAACAATTACCGGTAAAATTCATAAACACCCGGGCAGGGAATATATTCCTGAAAGTCCTGAACCGGAAAATAAGTGTCAGGGGCCATCCCGACGGATTTCGCGCCACAGTCATCACGGATAAAAAAGAAACGTTTAACCTGGGCTACGGCATTGATATTCTGGAATGTGGTATTTGTAAACTGTACGCAAAAAACAAAGCGGAAAAATATGCCCCCATCCTGTGTGAAGTGGATAAAGTGACTTCCAATTTGGCCGGACTTGTCCTAGTACGGTCGGGTACGCTTGCAAATGGTGCGGATAAATGCGATTTTAGATTTAAGCTTAAATAATCAAGATAAATGAAAAACTTCTGTTGTCGAATAATCTGGGTAATTACCCTCCCACTGGTAATGCAATCTCAAATCAAGGTCGACCAGGACCGCCTCGAGGCACGGATTTTTAAACTTGCCGAATTCGGTTTGCAGGATAACGGGGAGACGGAACGCGTGGCCTTCAGTAATGCCGACATCGCCGCACGGGCCTGGGTCATAGAACAAATGAAGGCTATGGACCTGGAAACTTCAATAGATTTTGCGGGTAACATTACCGGCATCCGAAAAGGAAGGGAGGGATCACGGAAACCAATTGCCTTTGGTTCACACATCGATCGTGTTCCCAATGGGGGCAATTATGACGGTTGCGTAGGTGCCATGGCTGCCCTTGAAGTGATACAAACCCTGAACGAAAACAATATCAAAACCCGGCATCCCCTGGAAGTGATCATTTTTTCCAACGAGGAAGGTGGGGTAATGGGCAGCAGGGCCATTGCCGGTCATTTAGGCGAAAACGCCTTAAATGTAGTTAATAGCACCGGATACTCCATGGGAGAGGGGATAGCAAGGATTGGTGGTGATGTTTCCCGCATTGCCGAAGTGGCACGTGAACCCGGATCGCTCACCGCATTCCTTGAACTCCATATAGAGCAAGGTGGCATCTTAGATACTGAAAGAACCGACATTGGCATTGTGGAAGGTATTGTGGGACTCAAATGGTGGGAAGTTGAATTTACGGGCTTTGCGAACCACGCGGGTACCACCCCCATGGACATGCGTCAGGATGCCCTCTTAGCTGCAGCCAAATTTATTATCGCCGTAAACGAGATAACAATAAGTTATGACGGGAAACAGGTAGGAACGGTGGGCCGCATTGAGGCTCGCCCGGGGGCGCCTAATGTAATTCCCGGGAAAGTTGTGACAAGCCTTGAGATACGGGACCTCTCCTCCGAAGTGATCTCCCGGCTATTCCGGGATATCGACCAAAAAGCCCGGGAAATTGCGGCTGTATCAGGGGTTAACATCAAATTTCATCCCCTGGATACCACTGCGGACCCCGCCCTGACGGATCCATCAATTCAAAACCAAATTGAAGGTATAGCCACCACCCTGGGACTTTCCTTTAAAAAAATGCAAAGTGGCGCAGGACATGATGCACAGGATATGGCATTGATTGCCCCAACCGGGATGATCTTTGTCCCCAGCAAAGATGGCATTAGCCATTCCCCAAAAGAATTTACTTCGGCTGAGGATATGGCTGATGGAGCCAATGTGTTGATGCACACAATTCTGGCATTGGATAAAAAGCCGGATAAACCATAAAAATCAACTTCATGAGATCAGTACCACTTATCCTTTTGGGAATCTTATGCCTCCCTGTAAACAACCAGGCCCAGAGGGGGGCAAAGAATTCGCCTCTACCAACCATCATTGTGCAGGATTCCAATTATCATGGCCTTAAATGGAGGAACATAGGGCCTTTCCGGGGTGGAAGAAGTGTGGCCTCCTCGGGGGTTGTTGGCCGGCCGACGACCTATTACATGGGTTCTACAGGAGGCGGTATTTGGAAAACCACGGACGACGGAATTACCTGGAAGAATGTTTCTGATACCTATATTAAAACGGGTTCGGTTGGGGCCATCGCAGTCTCTGAAAGCAACCCCAATATTGTGGTGGCCGGAATGGGCGAACATGCGGCCCGTGGGGTGATGACGTCCATGGGGGATGGCGTTTACAAATCCACCGACGACGGAAAAACATGGCAGCATATTGGCCTGGGCACTACACGGCACATTTCCGATGTCATTATTCATCCCTCCAATCCCGATATGATCTATATAGCGGCCCAGGGTGCCCAATACGGGCCTTCAGAGGACAGGGGTATTTATCGTTCAAACAACGGTGGGGCTAACTGGGAAAAGGTGCTGTACGTCAATCAAACCACAGGTGCCTCCTCCCTATCCATGGATATGAATAACCCATTAATTCTCTATGCCGCGATGTGGCAGCATCGGCGCTATCCCTGGACCATGGAATCCGGAGGGCCACATTCCGGGCTGTATAAATCAACGGATGGGGGGACCACCTGGGAAAAACTGGGGGAAGGGCTGCCTGAAGAATTCGGGAAGTCCGGTGTATCCGTCTCCCGGGCCAATCCGGAACTGGTTTTTGCAGTCCTTGAGGCGGAGGGTGAAAAAGGCGGCGTATATCGTTCAGATGATGCCGGGAAAAAATGGACCCTGGTAAACAAAGACCGGATCAACATCGCGAGGTCCTGGTACTACATGGAAATTGTTACCGACCCGCAGAATGAAAATATCGTTTATGTCCTGAATGCCCCGGTAACCAAATCGATCGATGGCGGCAAAACCTTTAAACCCCTTCCCACTCCGCATGGAGATAACCACCACCTGTGGATCCATCCGAATGAACCCTTAAAAATGATCAATTCCAATGACGGAGGCGCCAATGTTTCCAATAACGGCGGAAAAAGCTGGAGTACACAGGAAAATCAACCTACTGCCCAATTTTACCGTGTCATTACGGATCATTTAGTGCCCTATCATGTCTATGGCGGGCAACAGGACAATTCGGCCATTGCCATAGCAAGCAGAACAAACGACGAGGGGATCGGCTGGAAAGACTGGTTTTCGGTGGCAGGCTGTGAGAGTGCTTACCTTGCCTTTCATCCCGAGCAACCCGATATTATTTATGGGGGGTGTTACCAG
>DATGCB010000274.1:0-3095 GCA_035312365.1 Eudoraea sp.
CGGTATCCCTACTGCTTTTGTCGCTGAGTACGGCAGCGGTTCCCCCGTAATCGCCATACTTGGGGAATACGATGCACTCCCAGGGTTGTCACAGCAGGCGGTTCCGGAAAAAATATCAGCAGGCAAAAAAGCAGGACATGCATGCGGGCATCACCTTTTTGGCACTGCTTCAGCTGCAGCGGCGATTGCTGTAAAGGACTGGTTCAAAGGGAGCAAGGCAGGTGGAACGATCCGCTTTTATGGATGCCCTGCGGAAGAGGGTGGATCAGGGAAGGTGTATATGGTTCGCGAAGGATTGTTTAATGATGTGGATATCGCCCTGCATTGGCATCCTGGTGCTCAGAATGATGCCAGCGAAGGTGCGGCACTGGCTAATAAATCCGCCAAATTCCGGTTTTATGGCATCTCTGCACATGCAGCCGGTGCCCCGGAAAAGGGCAGGTCTTCCCTGGATGGGGTCGAATCAATGAATGTCATGGTAAACATGATGCGCGAACACATACCGGAAACCGCAAGGATACACTATGTCATCACCGATGGGGGAAAAGCACCGAACGTGGTGCCGGATTTTGCAGAGGTCTATTACTACGCCCGCCACAATAAACGCGATGTGGTCATCGACATTTTTGATCGTATCGTTAAAGCTGCGGAAGGGGCTGCCCTGGGAACCGGAACCACCATGGACTATGAAATGATCGGGGGCACACATGAGCTATTGGTAAACGCCACACTGCAAAAATTGATGCACGCCAACCTTACCAGGGTGGGTGGCTTAACCTATACGCCCGAGGAGCTCAATTTTGCCAATAAGATTGCCCAAAGCCTTGGATATGAAAAAGCAGACCCGGACGTCGCCGGAATCGTCCAACCCTATGCTGAAGCACCCAAGGCATATGGCTCAACCGATGTGGGTGACGTCAGTTTTATGGTACCCACCGTAGGGATGAGCGCTGCAACCTGGGTTCCGGGCACTCCTGCTCACAGCTGGCAGGCGGTAGCATCAGGGGGAACATCTATCGGGACTAAAGGGATGATGATCGCGGCCAAAACATTGACTTTGACCGCCATAGAACTTTTTGAGCATAAAGAAATCATAGAAAAAGCAAAGGCCGAATTTATGGAACGCCGCGGGGCGGATTTTAAATATATCCCCTTGCTGGGTGACAGGCTGCCAGCACTCGATTACAGAAAATAGACCAGCACCTGACCGGGAATCCCCTGCCGCCATGGCCACCCTGATAAATGGCATACTCGCCCGTCTGTCCCTGATTTCGTTATGACTCCCTGGCAATGGCACTTAAATACATTGTACCTTTGTGTAACAATCTATCCATAATTTCTACTAACCTACTATAACCACTAGCCTAAACGTGAACAAAGAACTGGAACACAAATTTGTGACCGAACTTGAGAACAATCAGAACATTGTTCATAAAGTCTGCAGTTTGTACACCAATGACAGGCATGCTCATAACGATCTATTTCAGGAAATTACCATCCAACTATGGAAGGCATATCCTAAATTCCGGGGCGATTCGAAATTCAGCACCTGGATGTACAGGGTGGCGCTGAACACGGCGATAACACTTTACAGGAAGTCTAAAAAGAGAATTAAGACGCAAGACTATGATTCAGTGATTTTTAAAATTAAAGCCGACGAATATGACCAAACACAGGAACGGCAATTAAGGCTGCTTTACAATGCCGTAAGGCAACTGGGAGATATTGATAAGGCACTTGTCTTTTTGTACCTGGAGGATAAAGATTATTCGGAAATTGCAGAAACACTTGGTATTACAGAGGTAAATGCCCGTGTTAAAATGAACCGAATTAAAACGAAATTGAAAACTATACTTAATCCATAAGTTGATGATGGACGAATTGGAATTGTTAAAAAAGGATTGGCAGAAAAAGGAAGAACATCTTCCCAAACTGTCCTTTGACGAAATTTATAAAATGATCTGGAAGAAATCTTCTTCTATCGTAAAATGGATCTTTTATATCAGCATCATAGAATTTGTTTTATGGGCAACCCTCAACCTCATTTCCTATAACCGCGATCATTTGCAGCTTGAAAAGAAATGGCATATTTATGAGTTATCAGCCGTGCTAAATGTGGTGTATTATTTCGTGCTGGCCTACTTTATATACATCTTTTACCAGAACTACCGTCAGATTACCGTTACCGACTCTTCCTCCAAACTGATGAAATCCATTTTAAAGGTAAAGAGGACAGTCACTCAATATGTCTGGTTTAACATTGCAATTTTTACCTTTTCCTTTCTGATGCTGCTCTACGGTTCCCTGCGGTATGGCGAGGAAAGCGAAAAGATACTGGATGCTGCTTCAAATGCCGGCAACGAGACCGCATTCTGGGTGATGTTCGCCGTCATATGCCTTATTATTATCGGTGCTGTACTTACGCTGATCTGGTTGTTTTACAAGCTTATCTATGGCATCCTGTTAAAGCGGCTGCGCGAAAATTATAAGGAACTTCAAAAACTGGAGGTCTAACGTCTCTTTCGCCATTTTCGCTGTTTGTTCTCTTCCTCCAGTGCGAGGAGTTCTTCCCTGGGAATCACTTTCAGGAAAGAGGGATGCTGCTCAATGGCATACTCCAATTTTTCTATAATGGAATCGATAGATTCATTTTCGTAATCAATTTCCAGGGGTTCCTTAATCACCATCGATTGGAGGATTCCCTTCTTTTTAACCCTGAGTCCTTTTTTGTCAAAAGAGCGCCTGAACCCGTCTATAACCACGGGGACCACCACAGGCTTATATCGCCTTATGATATGGGCCGTACCTTTACGCAATGGCTTCCAGGGCGTCGTAGTCCCCTGGGGAAAAGTAATGACCCAACCATCCTCCAGGGCCATACCAATATTGGTAATATCGCTAAACTTTACCTGCCTGTTCACATCTTTTCCCTCGGCCCGCCAGGTACGCTCTATACTAATAGATCCCACATAGGCGAGAATCTTGGTCAGCAAGCTCTTCTTCATGGTCTCGGCTGCCGCCACGTAGTACATATTTAATTTAGGATTCCACAGGTAACCAATGTTTTTGATAGAATCATCCCTCCCCTTCAGGCT
>DATGCB010000275.1:0-4802 GCA_035312365.1 Eudoraea sp.
ATGACCGGACTGAAAATCGGGCTCCTGGAAGTCATCTCTAAAATGATTCTGTATTATTTACATGAACGCGTTTGGTACCGGATCAATTTTGGATTAAAACGAAGAAAAACAAGTTGAAATGAGTAAGAACATCGTACCTCATACCTATAGGGTGAACAGGGAAGAACGAAGACTGGCCAATGGCCATAGCTCATTTCTGATCTTCTTTACAGGGTTGTCGGGTTCCGGAAAATCAACGATAGCCAATGCCCTGGAAATCAAGCTTTTCCTGGATGGAGTAAAAACATATGTTTTGGATGGGGACAACGTTCGCCGCGGTATCAACAAAGGACTGACGTTTAGCCCGGAAGACCGCTCGGAGAACAACCGGAGGATTGGGGAAATTGCCAAATTATTTGTAGATGCCGGCATGGTGGTCCTCGCAGCCTTTGTAGCCCCCTATGAAGAGGATCGTTTGTTTATCAAAAAAAAGGTGGGTAAGGAAAATTTTATTGAGGTTTTTGTCAATACCAGCCTGGAAGTTTGCGAACAGCGGGATGTAAAAGGTTTATATGAGAAGGCACGCAGGGGTGAGATTAAGAACATGACAGGTATTTCAGCACCGTACGAGGCTCCCAAAGATCCGGAGATTGAAGTTACCGAAGAGCATTCGCTCGAGGAAACGGTCGATATGATATATGAGAAAATCAAAGGTAAATTAAGAATAAAACAACATGAGTAAATATTATCTAAACTACCTGGATGAACTGGAATCGGAGGCCATCTATGTGATGCGTGAAGTTTGGGCCCAGTTTCAAAGTCCCGTGATCCTTTTTTCGGGAGGGAAAGATTCCATAGTGGTGACCCATTTGGCCAGGAAGGCGTTCTATCCCAGTAAGATTCCCTTTGCCTTAATGCATGTGGATACGGGGCATAATTTCCCGGAGACCATCAATTTCAGGGATGATCTGGTACAATCTCTGGGTGTAAGGTTGATCGTGGGTTCGGTTCAGACCTCTATTGATCAGGGAAGGGTCGCTGAGGAAAAAGGAAAAAGTGCCACGAGAAATGCCCTCCAGATCACCACCTTGCTCGATGCCATTGAAGAGCATAAAATAGACTGCGCCATTGGGGGCGGAAGAAGGGATGAAGAAAAGGCAAGGGCCAAAGAACGATTCTTTTCACACCGGGATGATTTTGGACAATGGGACCCAAAAAATCAACGGCCTGAGCTGTGGAACATCTTTAATGGAAAACATTTTGAAGGGGAGCATTTCAGGGTGTTTCCAATCAGCAACTGGACGGAAATGGATGTGTGGAATTATATCCGGCGGGAGGGTATTGAAATTCCTTCCCTCTATCTGGCACATGACCGTGAAGTGGTTTGGAGGAATGATTCCTGGATCCCGAATTCCGAATTCCTGAGGCTGGAGGAAAAGGAAAAAATAGAAATTAAAAAGATCAGGTTCAGGACACTTGGCGATATTACCATTACCGGGGGTATTGAATCTGAAGCGGATACCATTGAAAAAATTGTTCAGGAAGTCTCGGCGATGAGGCAGACAGAGCGGGGTAACAGAACGGATGACAAGCGGTCCGAAACGGCCATGGAAGACCGCAAAAAACAAGGGTATTTTTAATTGAAGAAACAAAGCATGGAAATAAATAGCAATCAACTGCTCCGATTTACAACTGCCGGCAGTGTTGATGACGGGAAAAGCACCCTGATCGGGCGACTCCTGTACGACTCCAAATCGATCTTCGAAGATCAATTGGAGGCCATAGAGCATACCAGTAAGAAAAAAGGACACGATGGCCTGGATCTGGCTTTGTTTACAGACGGACTCAGGGATGAACGGGAACAGGGCATTACAATAGACGTGGCTTACCGGTATTTTACGACTCCCAAACGTAAATTTATCATCGCCGATACCCCGGGGCATATTCAATATACCCGGAATATGGTGACGGGGGCGTCCACAGCAAATGCTGCCATCATCCTGGTAGACGCCAGGCATGGGGTCATAGAGCAGACCAAGCGGCACGCATTCATCGCTTCGCTCCTGCACATACCACACGTCATTGTCTGTATCAACAAGATGGACCTCGTAGATTTTAAAGAAGAGGTTTATAACCGTATTAACAAAGAATTTGAGGAATTCTCCTCAAAGTTGCTCGTTAGGGATTTTCGGTTTATCCCGATCAGCGCACTTTTGGGGGACAATGTCGTCCACCGGTCCGAAAATATGCCCTGGTATCAGGGCGGGCCCCTTTTGCATACCCTGGAAACCATGCATATAAGCAGTGACATCAATAAGGTAGATGCCCGTTTTCCCGTACAAACCGTCTTGCGCCCGCAGCGCGAGGGATTCCTGGATTACCGGGGATATGCCGGCAGGGTTGCCAGTGGGGTATACAGGACGGGGGATGAAGTTGCCATAATGCCTTCAGGTTTTTTCTCCAAAATCAAGTCCATTGACGGGCCATCCGGGGAAATTGAAGAAGCCTTTGCACCCATGTCGGTATCTATCACTTTGGAAGATGACATCGATATTAGCCGCGGGGATATGATCGTACGCTCCAATAACCAGCCCGAAGCCCTGCAGGACATCGAGGTAATGCTCTGCTGGTTGCATAATAACCCTGCCAAACCCAGGGCGAAGTACACCATACGGCACACCACTAACGAACAAAAGGCGATGATCAAAGAGGTGATCTATAAAATTGATATCGATACCCTGGGACGGAAAACCGATGATTCGGAGTTGAATATGAATGACATTTGCAAGGTTAAGATCCGGACCACCAAACCCCTGATGATCGATTCCTATCGCGACAATCGAATAACCGGAAGTATCATCTTAATCGACGAGTCTACCAATGAGACGGTTGCCGCGGGTATGATCGTATAATTTTTGGCCGGGTTGTACCTATTGGCACCGACAAAATCAATAAATACTAAACCAGATACCTACCCGTTAGGTAGACATACCAAATGATTAGATTATCATGTGCGGAATTTACGGATCAACAATCAGATATACCGAAGAACAGGTAAAAGCCAAATTGGTCCGAACCGGTTTCAGGGGCCCCGATCAGACAGGGCAACAGCGCTTCGAGGCTTCCACCGGGCAGGAAGTCATTTTCGGACATAACAGGCTTTCCATTATCGATCTTGATCCCAGGTCTAACCAACCATTTTCATATGAAAACCGGGTGCATCTGGTATTTAACGGGGAAATATACAACTTTAAGACCCTGAAAAAGGACCTGGTGCGGCGGGGTTATCGGTTTACCACCACTTCTGACACAGAGGTCATCTGTGCTTCCTACCTGGAGTATGGTGAAAATTGTGTGGAACATTTCGTAGGGATGTTTGCATTTGTCCTATTTGACAGCGGAAAACAATGCCTGTTTGGTGCCCGTGACAGGTTGGGTAAAAAACCGTTCTACTATTACCATTCGGGAAATGATTTTGAATTTGCAAGTCAGATTTCTTCTATCCAACTTTTTAATCCACGACTCTCCATTTCCAGCGATGCCATTGCTTCCTACCTGGCCTGGAGTACGGTACCGGACCCAAATTCAATTTTTAATGAAATAAAAAAACTCCCCGCGGGTCACAGGTTTACCCTTGACCTGGGAAACGGGAGTTTTATCAATGAGCCCTATTGGGATATTGATTATCTGGGTAAGGACACTTACCACGGTTCGTATGAGGAAGCACAGGAGTATTTGGAAGAAATTCTAACAGATGCCGTATCATCCCGATTATTTGCAGACGTGCCCGTCGGCGTTTTTCTCTCGGGGGGTGTGGATTCATCATTAATAGCCGCTTTAGCCACCAAAACAACCTCTGAAAAAGTAAAGACTTTTTCGGTAAAATTCGATGTGGAAAGTTATGACGAAAGCTCCTATGCCACGCGCGTTGCAAGCCATCTAAAGACGGACCACCACGTTATAGAGTGCGATCAAAAGGAAGGTTTGAGCCTGATTGATAATTTCTGCCATTACTATGACGAGCCTTTTGCGGATGCGTCCGCAATACCTTCCATGTTACTCTCAAAATACACCAGACAGCATGTGACGGTTGCCCTCTCAGGCGATGGCGGGGATGAAAGTTTTATCGGATACCGGCGTTATAACATCGGACTGAGCAAAACCCTGTATTCTTTCCCGTATCAACCGAGAAAGATGGCCGGCGCCATGTTAGGGGTCCTGCCGTCCTATAATATGCAAACTATTGCTAAAGCCATTAAAATAAAGGATTTTAGCCATTACTATATCAATTCATTGACGCACATAAATCACGAATGGATTAAAAGTGAATTTGATTATTTGAATGTCCCCGAAAAAAAATACCTGGTAAACGGAACCCGCAATATTCTTGAACGCATTTCTAACTTTGATATTAAAACCTATTTAAACTGGGACATCAATACCAAGGTGGATCGTGCCAGTATGGCGTATTCCCTGGAAGTAAGGGCGCCCCTTATGGACCATCGTGTGGTAGAATTTGCGCGGTCCTTACCCACCGACTTTAAATTCCAAAAAGGGAATCAAAAGAGGATCTTAAAGGATATATTGTTTCAACACGTCCCCCAGGAAATTTTTGACCGGCCTAAATCAGGTTTCGGAATCCCGTTCGGGATTTGGTTCAGGAATGAACTTAGAGAATATGTACTTGAAGAACTGAGTGAGACCGAACTACGAAAAATTCCAAACATTGACATTCCGGAAGTTCAATTCATGATTCAACAGCATATGGACAATACATGGAACCGGGGACCCTTTATATGGAAATTGCTGGTTTTAAAGAAATG
>DATGCB010000276.1:0-22323 GCA_035312365.1 Eudoraea sp.
GCTGATAAAAGCACGCATATCATCTTCTACTGCTGCGGTGGCCTTATTTTCAACGGCAAGATCTAAAACTGCCTTGGCATAGCGTATGGCTGCCCTGGATTTGTTCATCTGCTGACTAATTCAATTTAATGTCGCCCAACATATCTTCAACCAACTTCAATTGCCTGTCCTTGTTAGACAATTGTTCCTTGATCACTTTCTCCGCAATTTCCACGGAAAGGCTGGCTATCTGATTCTTTATTTCCGAAACAGCAGCCTTTTTTTCGCTTTCTATGGTCATTTGGGCCTGCCGCACCATTTTATCGGCTTCTGTTTTCGCCAGGTCCTTTGCATCGGAAACTATTTTGTCTTTAAGCTCCCGGGCCTCCTTTAACATCGCCTCACGTTCAGCACGCGCCTCTTTCAGGATGCGTTCATTGTCTGCCTGCAGGTTTTGCATTTCTTTCCTCGCATTTTCCGCTTCAGAAAGCGCTGTCATAATTGAATCTTCCCTCTGGTTAACCGCATTCAGAATTGGCTTCCAGGCAAACTTTGCCAGGAGGAAAAACAGGATCCCAAAAGAAACTGTCGTCCAAAATATCAGGCCCCATTCCGGTGTAACTAAGTCCATATCGCAATTAATTAATTTTGTTCTTTTTTTTTAAAACTAAGGTACAGCCAACCGCTGCACCTTAATTTCTACTTGTCCATTGCAAGGAAGGATACCACAACAGCAAAAAGTGCAATTGCCTCAATAAAGGCAATCAACACAATTGCTGAACCCTGTAGTTTTCCCTGCATTTCCGGTTGACGTGCCATGGCTTCCATCGCAGAAGCACCGATTTTTCCAACACCGATACCACCACCAATCGCCGCAAGTCCTGCTCCGATCGCCGCAAGGGCACCGTAGCTAACTGTGGCCGTCTCCTGTAATAATGCTAAACTCATAGTTCAAAATATTTAAGAAATTAATTAATGTTCTCCTTCTAAAGCCTGCCCAAAATAAAGGGCTGAAAGCAAGGTAAATATGTAAGCCTGAATGGCCACTACCAAAACTTCTATAACACTGATAAAGACCACAAAGATGACCGAGGCCGGTGACACCCACAGCGTATTTAATACAAAAATCAATGAAATAAGACTCAAAACGATGACGTGGCCAGCCGTTATGTTCGCAAACAATCGAATCATTAGGGCCATGGGCTTTATAAACATCCCAAGGAATTCTATAGGCGCCAGAAATATCTTCATATAGACAGGTACCCCGGGCATCCAGAGCATATGCTTCCAGTAGTAAGACTTGCTGCTGAACAGTGTGATGATAAAGGTAATTACCGCCAGTGACCCGGTAAAGGCAATGTTTCCGCTCAGATTACTGCTAAATGGAAAAAATGGAATTAATCCGAAAATATTATTGATCCAGATAAAAAAGAACAGCGTAAGCAGGAAAGGCATATATTTCCTGTACTTGTGCTCCCCTATGTTGGGTATGGCTATTTCATCCCTGACAAAAACAATGATGGGCTCCAAAATTTTTCCGATCCCCCTGGGTACATTCACGTCGGACTTTTTGTAGGAACGGGCTGCTGCTACAAATATCAACACGATCAACAGCATGGACAGGAACATGGAAAACACGTTCTTTGTAATTGAAAGATCCACCGGCCTTTCTGCATTGATCGGATGCGATTCAGCATCAAATTCTACCTCCTCGGCGCCGTCGTTTAGCTGGTATATCTTTTCATGCACGTTTACAAATTTCATCCCGTTCCTCTCGACGACGGTACCGCCTTCGGCGTCGTGATGAAATTCGCCGGACATAAAAGTTACCAATCCACTTTCAGTCCAAAGGATCACCGGAAGCGGCATGGTTATATCACCGGCTATGTGGAATTCATGGCTGTCTTTAATGTGGTGAAATATGAGTTCCGTGGTGTTAAATGGCCCTTCTGATTCCGAATCTTTTGAAGAGGCAATACCCACGGTAAAAACAGATAAAAAAATGAATGTTAAAAGTGGCCTGAATGTGCTGATCCGCATTGAAATTTTAATTTAAAACCCCTCCGAAAAATTCGCTGCAAAAATACACACATAATATTAACTGGCAAACATAAAACACAGTTTGTTTCAGGATTTTTGAAGAAATTTGGCAAGCCCTGTTATTTCGAAGATTAGGAACAAAAAATAAGGGATAAAGAAATTGAAAATTTCCAATTGGGTATGTGCCGATTTATTCAAAAACAAGGGCAATAAAAATACCACGGACAATCCCATTTTCAGGAGGGTCATTATCAGGAAAATTCGCATCAGGTTTTCCAATTGCCTTGTGCTGTAATATCTTAATACGACGTATACGGCAAGTACCATCAGGGCATTAAAGCAATAGATCGTCCAGAGCGGGAAATACAGCTCGCCCGTAAACGACTGTGAAATAATGTAATGGTGTATAAAAAGCAGGAATAGAGAAAAGCCCGTGAGCTTTAATAAAAAAATGCCAATGTCCTTGATCATCCGGGATATTCAGTTTTTGGACGCTTTGGAAACCTGCCTGATAACTACGTAGATAGCCATCGCGACCGAAGCCAGGGAACAAATAATGGTAAAGGCATGGTATTCGTTGGGATAAGCTTCATCCAACCGCACACCTCCATAACTCCCCAAACCGATAATCACTATCATCTGAATTGCGATCCCGGAGTACTGGATGTATGAATTATACGGACTTTTTCCTCTAGGAGGCTTTTGCTGGTTCATTTGCGCTGCTCGAGCTGCTGCTTCCTACCGATGTTTTAAAGCCACCCGTGCCGGAAGATCCTGATGCCGGGCTACTCCCACTGCGGTTACCGGTTGTGCTTGTAACGGTACTGACACTGGAAGGGCTACTGCTTGAGATGCCTTTGCCCTTCATGGTACAGGAGGCGTTAAATGCCGCGCCGGGTTCAACCGCCAGTTTAGAAACTGATACAGTTCCTTCAATAACAGCCGATGATTTTAAAGACAGTAAATCCGAAACCAGAAGTTCTCCGTTAAAGCTTCCTTCGATATCTGCATTTACACATTCCACTTTCCCGTGAATATAGCCATCCTTCCCGATGACCACCTTGCCGGAAGTTTTTACATTTCCGTCCAGTTTACCGTCGATCCTAAAATCTGCTTCGGAAACGATGTCTCCTTTGATCTTAGTATTTTTCTCAATTCTGTTGGGTTGTCCGCCGATTTCGCTCATAGTTCTAGGTTTTTTGTTATCTGAAAACATTTTAATTATGGTTTTGGGGTTAAAATTTGATCCTTATAAGCCTGTAAGTTTTTATGTACCTGAATGATTTTATAGTTGAACGACAAAATAACAAAATTCTCAACATCAATCCTGTAATCCCTGTTAATTTTTAACAATTCGAGATAGCCAAGTGCAAAATCCTTCGATTTAAAACCGTGTACTACCACAAATTGATCTTCCAGGTTATAGATGTCTTTTGAAACCACATTTCTATATTTCAGATCTTCAATGGATTTCTCCAGTCTTTTCATTAAGAACAGGGCTGCATCGTTGTGTTGTCTCTTAAACGGAAAAACTACTTTCCAATTGCCTGTACCGCTCGATTCCGTTTCCTGGGAAAACTCCTGTGGTTCCAGTTTGGGCAGTTGCTCAGCGATCATTTGCTGGGCTTTCTTACCTTCAGGGTTGTTCGGATAATTCAGGGCTACATAATTTAGAGCCTCCTTAAAATCATTAAATCCCTGCAGCCTTCCGATGGCGTTGGCCTTCAGCATTTCAAATTTCGGGACAATGGGATCCCCTGTGTACGTGCTGATGTTTTCCTCAGCCCCTGTTATGACCTTCAGGAATTCCTGGTCCTGGAAAAGCTTGAAAAGTGCAGCATACTTCGCATCCGGGCTGTCAGCAGTACCGCTCAGTACCGCCTGGGGGTTTAACAGGATTTCCGCATATCTCGAATCGGGATGATTTCGAATGATGTTTTCCTTCATGGCCGCGGCCAGCGGACTTGCGGTTGCCTCATAAATTTTGTACAGGTTATACTTTGAAGGAAGGATAAGGCGCTCTTCCGGATCCGAATTCAGTACGTCTTCCAATTTCCCGGCAGCCAGCAGATTCTCCTTAAACTTTTCCTTATAGATGAGCCCCAGTTGATAATTTGCAAAATTTCTTTCCGTATGCAGACTGTCTATTACGGCCTTGTCTGTAGGGATCTGTTCCATATAATAGTCTACCGAAAATCGCTGTTCATCGGTCAGTTCGCCCACCGTTGTGCTATCAACTGCGGCCACCAATTCGCCGGAATCCCCTGAGGGAAGCGACCTGATCTTGTTGCTCCACCGCCAATCGTCCTCCAACTCACGGTCCCCCCACCGGCTTGCAAAATCGGTTTTGCCGTATCCCAGGCTGGTGATATTATAAAAGTAGAATTTACCTTTATTTTCCTTTCCCCCTTTGGTAAGTCCGAATGCAGCGATCCCTGCAGTAACCCGTTCCTCCTCTTTTCTTGCCGCTTCCTCTGCGGCCCGTTTCAGTTCGGCTACGTATTCCTCAAAAAAGGCCAGCTGTTTTTCTTTAGGCATCTGATACAGCGCAATGACACTATCAGCATGTTGCACTATTTCTTCATACTTGATGACATCTTCCAGATTGTCTAACTTCTTCTTTGTCGCCCTGAATTTTTTAGTGTTTTCAGGCAGGTTTGACAGCACGCTGTCATAATATGCTCCCGCAGTATTATAGAGATTGTCGTCGAAGTAATATTCTGCCAGGTTCTCGTAATTCAGGGCATTCAACTGAGGTAAGTTTTGTGTTGCCCTGAGCGACTTATTATAGTAGGCCAGCCCCAGGCTATCGGACCCGTTCCCCATATGGAATTGTGCAATCTCCCTGAATATCTTATCGAGGAAAGGACGATTCTCCCTGTTCTCTTCAAGATCCGTCAGGTATTCAAAGATGAGTTCCCTGTTCTCATCGGTCACCTCCGTGTTCTGAATTTTCATGAGGTGGGCATTGATCATGTAGACCCTGGGTGATTTTCTGTTGAGATCCAGGATCTTATCAAAAGCAAAGTTTGCACTATCCTTGTATTGCAGCTGGTTATACAACTGCCCGATGATAAAATAATACCTGCCTTTCTCGGGATTCTTTTTGGTATAGGCAGCGGCAATTTTTAATTGCTGAATGGCAGTGTCCGGCGCATTGAGGTTGATATACGCCTGGGCCATCATCGCTCTTGCATCCGCGTATTCCTGATCTTTCAGGCTTTCCTGTCTCAGGAGGCGTTTGAGGTTTTTCAGGGCCAGGTCTTCATTTTCAAGGCGGATGTTTGTTTTCTCCCGCCAAATGGTGGCCTCGTTCAATTTATCGCTTTGCGTATACTTTCTGAGGATATAGTTAAACGCCTCTAAAGCCGGTACATAGCGCTGGTCAAAGTACCGGGCTTTCCCCAGGAGTAAAAATGATTCGTCGGTCTGTGGATTCCTTTCCTCATCAGCGATATCCATGCTGTGCTTCTGTATGGCCTTGGTCGCTTTTTCTTCTGCGATTATAAAATTGGGGTTGTTGTCTTCGGAGTCCAGTTTAATTTCTTCCTTTACCTCCAGGCGTTCTACCGGAAGGATGGCCCAATAATCATCCCGGTAGGAGTCATTCAGTTGTTCCCTGCCTTCCTCAAAGGCAATATTGCCATTATACAACACATTGTATTTGGTGTTTAAGGCATGCCAATTCCGGTTGACAAAGGCGTCTTTTTTGGTGGAACAGGCTGTAAATAGTAGTCCCCCTAAAACCAGGCTTACGATAAAAGTAGTACGAAGCTCCAAAATTCCCTATAATCGTTCGTAATCTAAAACTGAAAAACAACAGGTTTATTATGCATTTGGTCGGTAAAAATAGGATAATTTTTAATCCCGGGCTTCCGGGAGAATTTTTATAGATGCCCCGGGCAGATAATCCGGCCGGTTACTTTGATTTCCACGAAACACCCTATTACCCGTGCAGCATGTTTTAAATCAGGATGTTCCTTCCGGTTTGCATCGTGCCGGTTGCGGACCTGCAGGGAAATACGCCGCCATAGATATTTTGGTGGCCAGCCTTTTAGACTTGCGTCGCGCCTTTTTTGTGATAGGGCCCGAAGAAAAAGTTATCCCGCAAAGAAAGTTTCTAATTCATTTAAGGTTTCAGCTGAAGTCCGGATATCCCTGACGATCTCCCCCTTGTGCAGGACTACAATCCGCTCACATACTTCGGTAACATGGATGAGGTCATGACTGGAAACCAGTACGGTCACCTCCCTGTTTTGTGCCAGGTCCCTGATAATGGATTTAAGCCTGATCTGGGTCGTGGGATCGAGGTTAGCAAAAGGTTCATCCAGGATAATTACTTCAGGGTTGCCAATAAATGAAGCCACTATGCCTGCCTTCTTCTGATTGCCCTTGGAGAGATCACGCAGGTATTTTTTCTGTCCCAGGATTTCCCCGTGAAAAAAATCTTCAAATCCCGACAACAGTTTGTTTACATCTGCCTTGTTCCGGCCCCTGAGTTCCCCGATAAAATAAAAGTACTCTTCTGGTGTAAGATACCCAATTAAAAAAGATTCATCGATAAAAGCGGAAGTAAAGGGTTTCCAGGCCTCGCTCTCATCCACCTGAACTTCATTATTAATGATCTTCCCAGTGGTGGGTCTGATAAGATCGAGCATTAAACTGAACAGTGTGGTCTTTCCGGCACCGTTGTTTCCCACAAGACCAAAACACTCCCCTTTGGGGATTTCGAGCTTTTCTATGTTCAATACGGTTTGGGTACCATAGGTTTTGGTAAGGTTTTTAGCTGTGATCATTTTGGTTCTTTGTTTTATCTCCATGAAAAAGGGATGCCGGTATCCCTTATGCTTTTTGTTTATAGGCCAGGAGGGTTTTGTATTTTTCTTTTTTATAGATTTTTTCAATCTTTCTGAACACCACATTTTTGAATGCGAAGCCCACAACCCCGGCCAGTGCAACAAAAATGTACCCGGCCGCGGGATTAATCAAATAATGACCCAGTGCGTACACTACAAGGGGTAAAAGAAGCTTCGGAAGCGTAAGAAGCAGGGTCTTTGTATTGAAAGCCTGCTTATCTCCGAATGCTTTTTTGTTCGATGTAAGGTCAATGGGCGTCTTTATATAAGCACCCCCCCATAATACCAGATAAGAATTTACCCCAATATTGTAAATGGCCCCAACCAATATCGCCAAATACGCATCCCAGCCAAAATAAAGGTAAAATGATGCAAGAACGGTACTTGCCATAGTCGCAATGATCACCAGATACCATTTAGAGGATAAATATTCCCGGTACTGAATATTCTGGCTCATCATCAGCGGGTAATAGGAACTGTCCCAACTGGGTACATATTGCCCAAAACTGAACAGGAAGCCGCCGGTAACAAAAATACCGGCAAAGATCTTCCAAACCGGATTCTCATAGGCTTCAATGGCTCCGGTAAAAAACAGCAAGCCATAGAAAAGGAACATAAAGCCCATAATCACGGCGGTCTTTGACCGTTTGTTCCTCTTTATTAACCTGATATCGTTCTTTAGGAACGTCCCAAGGTTCCCGAAACGGTTCAACCAGGTATAGTCCTCGGTTCTTGCCACGCTTTGTTTGGTTTCCAGGCCAGCATCCAAAAACATATTCTTCTTGAAATACCGGAATGCAGAGGTGACGATCACAGCAAGGAGCAACCATGGAATTACAGACGACCAGGGCAGATCATAAAAAGTGTCAAAGATGGATGCCGTGTAATTGGTGATGTCGAACCATCCATAATACTGACTTATACCAAGGGTGGCCAATATCCCAAGCAGCGTATAGAAAACGCTGTCCTTGTTATTCATCATAATATTGATGAAATTATTGCAAAAAAATAATGCCAAAATCCCTAAGTGCCAGGCAATAACCGATGGGGTATTATATCCCTCAACGAGCAGGACCACGGAAAAAGGAACGAAAAAAAAGGCGTGGCCCCAGTTGAAAAAAGAAGTTATGGTTTTCCCCAGTGCATACTTGACAACCTCATTTTTTTTAAAAGGCAGGTAAAGCAATGGTTTTATGTTAAGGACGGGCATTTTTTGTAACATGTAACGGGCGTACAGGTCAATGGCGAGGTAGTACACCAGAAAGCGGTTGACGATCCGAAAAGGGTCCCCCAAACCCGCATCTTTTATCAGATAAAACGAACCTACACCAAGTGCCAGAAAAACCGTCACCATATAAAGGGCGGCAAATATCATCAGTATTTTAAACCCGATATTCGTTTTAAAGGAGGCCGATCTGAAGAAGGATTTCCACTGCAG
Source organism: Eudoraea sp. (assembly GCA_035312365.1). GTDB lineage: Bacteria > Bacteroidota > Bacteroidia > Flavobacteriales > Flavobacteriaceae > JAFMPW01. The sequence continues at coordinate 8,314 of DATGCB010000276.1, forward strand.
CGTGATAAAGTGTCTGAACATGGGGATGGCAAATTCGTACAGTGGGTTAGTAGGACAAATATATATTTTGTTACACCCCAAACCTATTTTTTCATTTTCTCGTTTCAAATAGTACCAGCTTTGTGTAGTTTTGCACAAATTTTTAACAATGCCTGATTTTCATTCTTTAACGGTTTCAGAGTTAAAACGACTTACCCCTGATGCTGTTTCCATTTCCTTTGTCATTCCAAAGGAACTTATTCAGACCTACACCTTTACCCCAGGCCAATACATTACCATTAAAAAGGAAATTAAGGGAAAGGAGCTGCGAAGATCCTATTCCATTAGTTCCTCCCCTAAAAAAGATGCTATTACCATTGGCGTAAAAAAAGTGGATAAAGGAGGATTCTCGGATTATGCCAATACCCGGCTGGCCAAAGGGGATGTTCTGGAAGTAATGCCCCCCGAAGGAAGGTTTATTTTCAAACCTTCCGGAGCAGCAAAAAAAGTATTGGCTTTTGCTGCAGGAAGTGGAATCACGCCAATTATGAGTATTTCCAGGACCGTATTGGAAGACAATCCTAAGAGTAAGATGATACTTGTCTATGGAAACAAATCCTTAAAGGATACCATGTTCTACACAGATCTTGTAAAGCTTCAGTTAGAATATTCCAATCGGTTTTTTATTTACTTTGTTTTGAGTAAAACGCAGGAAGGGGACGCTCTTTTTGGCAGGATCGATACTTCCACCGTAAATTATATTCTCAAAAACAAACATAAAGACCTGGTTTTCGATGAGTATTATATCTGTGGTCCGGAAACTATGATTTATTCCGTCAAAGAAACCTTAAAAGACCATGAAGTCGCCGAAGACCACATACATTTTGAGCTCTTCACTACCACAGAAATCATGGATGAGCTGCCCGAAAAACCAGAAGGGAAAACAGAACTGACCGTAGTACTGGATGATGAGGAATTTACCTTTACCATGGACAAGAGCAGCCTGGTACTGGATGCTGTCCTCAAAGAAAACATAGATGCTCCCTACTCCTGTCAGGGAGGAGTATGCAGTACCTGTATTGCCCGTATTACTGAAGGAAAAGTAGAAATGGTAAAAAATCAGATCCTGACAGACGGAGAAATCGCCGAAGGTTTTGCACTTACCTGCCAGTCACATCCCCTCACGCCTACTTTGAAGGTAGATTACGATGATGTCTGATCTCCATCCCCGTTAGCAACCAATTCCCAAACCGACGGCACAGTTTGTACATCGTTTTCAGAGGGATCAACAAGGCCGTTTTACGGTCATAGGACGGAGGTATTTGCCTAAACAACCGGTTCAAAGTTTGCACGAGGAGCATTTTCAAACAACCAACCAACCGGGTAGTCCGTTTTCTATGTCCGGCCATCTTGCCTTTTTTGACCAAAATCGTAATGAAGGAAACTTGATTTCGACCTATCTAAAATAGCTTTTAATCGTAAGTTTACAGAACCGGAATTTGAACATGGAGATAAGGAATGATCACAAAACGGCGATTTTAGTTTTTGCCAACTCCCCCGAACAGGAGCTTCAGAATAAACCCATGGTAAAAGCGGAGGCATTTTTTGAGATGCTTACCGAACAAACCCTGAAAATGGTCCGGGAGACCGGGATACCGTATTTTCATTATACAGAAAGACAACAATGCGGCAATTCATTTGGAGAAAGGTTTGTCAATGGGCTGCAAAGTATTTTTGAAAAGGGGTATGAAAATGTGATCGCGATTGGGAACGACACCCCGCATTTAAAAAAGGCCGATCTTATTGGTGCCTTTGAATCCCTGAAAAAAGGAAAATTTGTGGTAGGGCCTTCTGCCGATGGCGGATTTTACCTTTTGGGACTCCACCGGTCCAATTTTAATGCTTCCGAATTTTTAGGTTTGCCCTGGCAAAATTCTCATTTAGGGAAAGCTCTTTTGCACGTAGCATCCGGTTTTGGAAAGGAGGTTGTCCGACTTAAAACCCTGTTTGATCTGGATACTTTCGGAGAACTCAGCTTGTTTGTCAGCCGGTTTAAGAACATCGGGGTATCTCTTTTCCGGTTTATTGTTTTGCTCATCACAAATGATCAACGATGCCCGCAACAGGTTGTTGGCGCCTATTCGCTCCTGGGCTCAGAAAACTGCTATAACAAAGGTTCTCCCTCTTCGGGACAAGTAGCCTTGGCATAAAAAATCAAATTCTTCGGTTATTTGTTCCGCTCAACCGGTTATTACCCCGGGCCCTTTTATGGGCGCTGTACAATGGTATACAATCATCAACACATATAAAATAAAGAACATGGCAAATACATATTATGACCCGGCAGACCTCAGGAAATTCGGGAATATTACGGAATGGAGTGAGGAATTGGGTACAAAATTTTTCGATTACTATGGGAAAGTATTCGAAGAGGGGGCGCTTTCCGCCCGCGAAAAATCCCTTATAGCCCTTGCAGTTTCCCACGTTGTAAAATGCCCTTATTGCATAGATGCCTATACCAGGGATGGACTCCAGCGGGGTATAACAAAAGAAGAAATGATGGAGGCAGTGCATGCCGGAGCAGCAATTGAAAGTGGGGCTACCCTGGTACACGGGGTACAGATGATGAATAAGTACAATAAACTATCGATGTAAAATGACCGTACACTCTGTGAACGGCCAGACCTGCAAATATTGCTGTTTACAGAATACTTTTTACTGAATATCCAGAAAACATGGTTACAAAATCACTAAAGGCAAGACATAATGCCCTGGCAGAGACCAACACCCAACTCAACATTTTAAACGGTGGGTTGTTTGCAGATGGGGAACTCCCCTTTTTTAAAGATAAGATTGGCGAAACGGGTCAATTTCCACTTCGCCCTAAAAAGCTGGAGATCCTGCAGATCAATGTAGGATATATGTGCAATCAGGTATGCGAACACTGCCATGTGGATGCCGGGCCCGACAGGAAGGAGATCATGACCAGGGAAACCATGGAACTCTGCCTTGCCGTAATCCGGCGCTCGGGAGCACATACCCTGGACCTTACCGGAGGAGCCCCCGAGATGAATCCGAATTTCAGGTGGTTTGTGGAAGAGGCGGCAAAGGCCGGGATCCGGGATTTTATTGTGCGCTCCAATCTAACAATCATCAGGGCTAACAAAAAGTACCACGATCTCCCACAGTTTTTCAGGAAACACAATGTTCATGTAATTTCTTCCATGCCCCATTACACCCGTGGAAAAACCGATCAGCAGCGCGGGGAGGGAGTATTCGATACATCTATTAAAGCATTGCAGGCATTAAATGCAGCAGGTTATGGCTTACCCGACAGTGACCTTAGGTTGGATCTTGTCTACAATCCCTCCGGCGCATTCCTTCCCGGGGACCAGGCGGCCATGGAACGCGATTTTAAAAAGGCCCTTAAGGAAGATTTTGAGATTCAATTCCATCAGCTTTTTTCGATCACTAACCTGCCTATTTCCAGATTTCTGGATTATCTGATCGCATCCGAAAATTATGAAGACTATATGTATGCCCTTGTAGATTCGTATAATCCGGCGGCTGTAGAAAATGTAATGTGCACAAATACCATTTCCGTCAGTTGGGACGGCTGGTTATACGATTGCGACTTTAATCAGATGTTAGATCTGAAGGTGGCCAGCAGGGTAAAACACATTAAAGACTACAACGAGGATTTGCTGAATGACCGGGATATCATCATTTCTCAACATTGTTATGGTTGTACCGCCGGGGCCGGAAGCAGTTGTCAGGGATCGGTGACCTAAATCCCCCATGCCCTGCAGCCGGTTTCACAATATTTTTGCATTCCCCAGTACCTTCTGTGCAATATCCAATAATCACTGGCACTTGCAAACACAACTATTCGTCAGGGCAAATTAGTGGAGATATGAGGCTAAAATAGATATCCGGAGGCACAGGTTAGAGGGATTTTTAGTGACTTTTGCACTTTATCGATTGATTTTACCGACCAAGTGGTCGGTGACATATCGCATAAATACTACACTACACCGACCTTTTAACATTTCAACGAATTTTTGAAGTCGTATGTCCTTTAATCTTTACCCTTCAGTGGATTCGGGGGTTCTTTATAATAGACTTAGCCGTCTGTTTTTAACCCTAAATCTTATCCAATGGATAAAAATCTAAAAAGCATGGCCACCATGCAAAGAATGCAAATCACCGGCCTGGAACTGTTTTATAAAAAGGGCTACTACAATACAAGTATAGGCGACATACTCAATGAGCTATCCCTGTCCAAAGGTGCGTTCTATCATCATTTTGATTCCAAGGAGGATTTCTTTGTCCAGATCATCCGGAACCTGGTGGCAAGAAAGATGTATACGGTGCTGATTGAGCCCATTGAAGGACATGATAACCCCCTTGAACTTATTTCCAACTGCTTTGAAAATGAACTGGAAACCGCTGTTCACAATGAATTGGATTTCGGATTTGTACTCGGGAATTTTATCAGTGAGTTCAATGGGAAAAATCCGGAGATCATGAAACACCTCAGTGATATCCTGAAAATATGGGAGGTAAACTTGGTATCTGCCATCCAAAGAGGAAAATTCAACGGCTATGTGGACCGGCACGTCGATAGTGAAGGTGTGGCTGTTTTCCTCATGAGCTCCTATCTCGGGATCCGAACTTTTATGGTGGAAAATGCACCGAGTACCCGTAAATACAGATTTATGTCTCAGCTAAGGCTATATTTTAAATCCATTCAAACAACACGGGCAACCGCATAGAAAATAGAACCCATCTACCCTTTTTTAATTAATCATCAGGCCCAGATAATACCTGCTCAATTTTTGATACCACAGATTCAGGGGTGATGGTCGCGATCGCCTTTTCATAACCTTCCGGGAACTTATTTCCGTAAACCGAGGTTGGAATGGACGGAAATTCCGCCCTGTCCGCAAGCAGGGCATTAGCGGGATCCTGGGCAAAGGGATAAAACCCGGCATAGGGATGGGTAACTCCCCAAAGTGTCAGCGTGGGCACCCCGTATAGTGCCGCCAAATGGCCATTGGCACTATCCATTGCAACCATAAGGTCCAAATTGGAAATTAGCTCGAGTTCTTCCCGGAAAGTAAGCCTGCCAGCGGCCGAAATGGCAAATTCAAATTGCCGTTCCCATTGTGATAATTGGTTTTCTTCTTCTTTACCACCACCAAATAATATAATTTTATACCTTTCGGTCTCATTTAAAAGGTGCAGCACCTTTTCCATGAGGTCCGGGGGGTACATCTTGCCTTTAAACGCGGCAAATGGTGCCACCCCGATCCATATATTCAGGCGGGGGCCTGCAAAGGCACTTGTAGCGTCACCCAGATCCAATGAGGGGAGCAATGCATTTGGTGACAAACGCACAGGAAAACCCAGTTTTTCAAAAACATCTGCGTAGCGTTCATGGGTAGATTTAAGTGGCTTGAAGACTTTATTCCGAACAGCGGTGAGTGCCTTTTTATCCGCGCGACCCTTGTTGATTTGCATAAAAGGAACAGCGCTAAATGAATAAAAGAATTTTAATATGTTGCTCCTGAGTACATTATGCAGATCCGCTACAGCATCTATTTGCAGTGCCCTTAATTCGCGAAATAATCTCCACAATCCACAGACCCCTTTATGCCTTGTGCCCGTGGCTGCCTCGTAAATAGTAACCCTTTCTATTTCGGAAAACAAAGGTTTAAAAAACCCACGGGTCAGAAGTGTAATTCTAAGGTCGGGATAACTTTCAACCAGTGAGAGCAATACAGGAACGGTCATCGCCACATCCCCCAAAGCCGATAATCGAATGACCAAAATATGGGAATCTTCCCGAGGCACACTCCGACTTTCTTTCTTGCTGTGTCCCGCCTCCGGAAAAATACCGCTTTTATTTGCCGGCACGTAGTACTGGGTTTAATTCATCGTCATTATACATTTTCATCTGCTTGTAGACCTTCATATACTTTTTTCCCGATTCAATATCAGACAACAACTGATCGATGGCCGCAGATAAATCTTTTTTTTGTTCAAGCAGCACCTCTAACTTTTGATGGCAGGTCTCCCGGTGCGCCTCACTTGCATCAGACCGGTTTGCCTCCTCCCTCATATGATATATTTTAAGGGCCAGAATGGAGAGTCGGTCAATGGCCCAGGCCGGACTTTCGGTATTGATGGTAGCATTTTCCAGGATTTCAACGGCCAGGTATTTTTTTAAAAAATAATCGTCGATGTACTCCACAAGATCCGTCCTGTCCTGGTTACTGGCGTCAATTTTCCGTTTAAGGACCAGGGCATCCACAGGATCAATATCCGGGTCGCGAATGATATCTTCATAGTGCCACTGCACAGTATCGATCCAATTTTTCCGATAGAGAAGACGTGCAATGTCATCGTCTGTGTACGGGTTATTAAAAGGTTGATTTACCTCATCCTTTACATGGTAGGCCTCTATGCTTTCCTCAAATATTTTACAGGCGAATGCACTGAACATAGCTCCGATTATTTCTTTCAAAGATACTTTTTATTTGATTATCCATTCTGTTACAAAAAACACAAACGGCAGGAAAATAGATGCCATCAGGGCGATTTCTTTAATATTGGCTTTCTTTACAACTTCAATATACTTGGTCATCAGAACCGCCGCAGGGAAGAAGGTAACGATCACGGGAAACGCCTGGGCGGAACCTTTAACCACGGTCAATAACAGGCCAATAGCAAAGGAAATGGCTATTAATCGCATGGTCATTATTCTTCCCAAACCCAGTTTTCCAATTTTAAAAAAGGCCCAAAAGCCGGCTATCAGCGTAATAAAAGTATAGATCCCCAACTTTGTACCGTGGGCCCAATAGGCAAAAAACCCGGTATCGAAGGACAACTCAAACCGATAATGTCCCTGCAGGAAGTCCATCATATCCGTTATCATGAGTATGGCCACAAGTATAATACCAATAGTGAAGGCCCCTAAAAATGGGATGAGCCAGTTCTTTATGCTCTTTGGTTCATAAAAATAAATAGCCGCAAAGATCAATAGAAAATATAAAAGGGCCCAGTCATAGAAAAAACTGGCAACGCCTACCCAAAGGGCCGCATCGAGTATTTTGTGTTTGATATTTTTCAATGACTTCAAACTGATAAGCCTTCTTTGAGCAAGTAAGAGGAAAAAGCTGCATAATATGGCGTTATTGTCCATGAGCACCTCATGGAATACAACCATAAGAAGGGTATAAAAAAGAATGGCAAACGCGTTTGTGCCTGTTATTTGATTGCGTTTTACAATAAAATTGACTATAAAAATACTGAATAGCAGTACGCCGAGGACCCCGGTTTGAACGAGTAATTCCTGCAATGCATACCCCATTTGATAGACCAGGAAATGTACGAGCCAATAGAACAGAAATAAGAAAGTGAGAAGAATGATATAATTTACCGGCTTTGTTTTCCCAAAAATGCTTGAAATCATCCCAGAAACGTTCTAAAATTTACTTCTGATTAAACCGGCCGTCCGGCTTGTGAGGTCCTCTTGGGTGTTCCCCCGTTAAAACGTTTCGGCCGGGCTTTAACCTTTTAAGGCCTTCTCCCGTATTGTTGCAAAACCGCACCCTTTTAATCCTCTGAATAAAAATTTAGATAGTTGCCCCGGTTTTTATACTTTTGCAGTGTAAATATAACCAAGATGCGAGCATTTTTTGAAGGCTTAGAAGATTTATTCGTAAACGTTCTTTTTTGGCCCTACGATTTTTTCAGGTTCATGGAAAATTGGTGGAGTTCAAACCTGATCAACTGGATTTTTGTACTCCTCGGATTTGTGGCCATGGTATATTGGTTGATGCAGTTAAAGAATTTTAACGACCGTGGTGAGGAAGATAAGAATATTACAGCCCACTCCTATTTGTAATTCCCTTTCACATCTCTTGCTATACAGGATCTGCTTGCGGTCTGTACTTTTTATTCCTATATCAATGGCCCGGATCTCTGTAGCAAGTGCTGCAGTGCCTGTTTAAAGATCAAATCCGATATCTTTTCGGTAGTAGACGCCCTCAAAATGAACTTTTTCGATATTCTGATACGAGGTTTTCAGGGCCTCACTGAAATCTGTTCCCAGGGAAGTCAGGGCAAGGACCCTTCCTCCGTTCGTCAGCACACAGCCATCCTTTAACTGAGTGCCCGCGTGAAATACAATGCTATCTTTCACAGAGGCCAATCCGGAGATCAGCTTTCCTTTTTCATATGCTTCCGGATACCCGCCTGAGACCGTCATCACAGTCGCGGCGGCCCGTTCATCAATCTGCAGCTCAATTTCATCCAGGGTCTGACGGGCCACCGCCTTAAAAACTTCCACCAGATCATTTTTTATCCTCGGGATCACCACCTCGGTTTCCGGATCTCCCAGCCGTACATTGTATTCAATGACAAAGGGGTCTTCACCCACCTTGATCAAACCGACAAAAATAAACCCCTTGTACGGGAGTTCATCTTTTTTAAGCCCCTGTACAGTAGGTTCTATGATCCGCTTCCTGACCTTGTCCATAAACACCTCATCGGCAAAGGGGACGGGGGAAACAGCTCCCATGCCACCGGTATTCAATCCGGTATCTCCCTCCCCAATACGTTTGTAGTCCTTGGCAGTTGGGAGGACTTTAAAGTTTGCGCCGTCTGTCAGCACAAAACAACTGAGTTCAATCCCCGATAGAAATTCCTCGACCACCACAGTTGCGCTTGCAGTTCCGAATTTTGCATTCACAAGCATTTCTTTCAAATTGCTCTTAGCAGCTTCCAGATCCTGTAGAATAAGGACCCCCTTGCCAGCGGCCAGGCCATCCGCCTTCAATACATAGGGCGGTTTCAGGGTTTCCAGGAACGCACATCCCGCTTCAAGTTCATTTGATCTGAAACTTTGATAGGCTGCTGTGGGAATCCGGTGCCTCATCATAAACTTCTTTGCAAATTCCTTGCTTCCCTCCAGGGTAGCAGCCGCCTTCCTGGGACCTATTACCGGGATATGGGCGATTTCGGGATCATTCAGGAAATAATCGTGAACGCCGTTGACCAAAGGGTCCTCAGGTCCAACCAGGACCATGTCTATATCTTCTGCCAGAACACTCGCCTTGATGGCTGGAAAATCGTTTAATTGCAGGGGAATGTTAGTGGCAATTTGTGCGGTTCCCGCATTTCCGGGGGCAACAAACAAATGACTCAGCTCAGGACTTTGTTTAAGTTTCCAGGCCAGGGTGTGCTCCCTGCCTCCAGATCCAAGAATCAGTATATTCATGGGAAGAAGTTTCGGCAAAAATAACGTTTGCGCCTGAAAAATAAAGCCAAAAGCTGCCTGTTTAACCGCTATCTTTTATTCCTGCCCGTAAAATCCCTGTGTTCCGTCTTTTTTAGCTCGTCCAGAGAAAGGGTTTTGAAGTAATCAAAAGTTTTTTTCATCCCTTCTGCCCGTTCCACTTTTGGTTCCCAACCGAGGAGTTCCCTGGCTTTGGAGATATCGGGCTGCCGCTGCATGGGATCATCCTTCGGCAACGGTTCATAGATAATTTTTTGATTCGTGCCGGTAAGTTTTATAATTTCCTCCGCGAAATCCTTAATAGTGATCTCATGGGGGTTTCCAATATTTACGGGAAGAGCATAGTCGCTCATTAGCAACCTGTAGATCCCCTCAATTTCATCATCAACATAACAAAATGAACGGGTTTGAGAACCGTCACCAAATACGGTCAGATCCTCTCCCCGAAGCGCCTGGCCCATAAAGGCAGGGATCACCCTCCCATCATTTAAGCGCATCCTGGGGCCGTAGGTATTAAAAATACGCACAATGCGGGTCTCGAGGCCATGGAAACGGTGATACGCCATGGTGATTGATTCCTGAAATCGTTTGGCTTCATCATATACGCCCCTCGGCCCGATGGTGTTTACATTGCCGTAATATTCCTCGGTTTGCGGATGTACCAGCGGATCCCCGTAGATCTCCGAAGTTGAGGCAATTAATATCCGCGCGCCTTTGTCTTTGGCCAATCCGAGTAAATTATGGGTGCCCAGGGCACCGACTTTCAACGTTTGGATGGGAATCTTCAGGTAGTCGATGGGACTGGCCGGAGAGGCAAAATGCAGGATGTAATCCAGGTCACCCGGAACATGTACAAATTTTGTAACATCGTGGTGGTAGTACTCAAATTGCTCCAGCTTAAAAAGATGTTCAATATTCTTAAGATCTCCTGTGATCAGGTTGTCCATTCCAATGACCCCGAATCCTTCCTTTATGAACCGATCACAAAGATGGGACCCCAAAAAACCTGCTGCTCCTGTTATGAGTACTTTTTTCAAATATTTTTTTTTAGTAACGGTTCCCGGTTTTATTCATGCCTTTTTCTATCTGTTGTTTGCCTGTTAGCTGGTAAATATTTATTTATTAATCATTTCCGCCATGTATCCGGTTATTCACAACTCCCCGGGGCAATCACCTGCCTATGGATTCGTAATGAAATCCTTCCGCCTTAATTTCCTGAGTGTCGTACAGGTTCCTGCCGTCGAAAATGACCCCGTCTTTCAGCAGTTCCTTCATCACCTTAAAATTAGGATTTCTGAAGACTCCCCACTCGGTGCAGATGACCAGGGCATCCGCATTTTCCAAAGCGCCGTACATCCCCTGGGCAAATGAAATACGGTCTCCCAGTTTTCGCTGAACATTTTCCATGGCTTCAGGGTCAAAGGCTGTAATACTGGCTCCGAGCTGCAATAATTCCTCAATGATATACAAAGCCGGCGCTTCCCTGATATCGTCTGTCTCGGGTTTAAATGCCAGTCCCCACAGCCCAATTTGCTTTCCCTTAAGGTCATCCTTAAAATATTTCCTGATCTTTGGGATCAGGGCGGTTTTTTGCTTTTGGTTCACCTCGATTACGGATTCGAGAATTTGAAAATCATAATCCGAATCTTTCCCGGATTTGTGGAGTGCCTTTACATCTTTGGGAAAACATGAACCGCCATATCCGATCCCCGGGAACAGAAAGCGTTTTCCAATCCTTGAATCCGTACCCATTCCGATCCGTACTTTATCCACATCGGCACCCACTTTCTCACAGAAGTTTGCAATTTCATTCATAAAGGTGATTTTGGTCGCCAAAAAAGCGTTGGAAGCATATTTGGTTAATTCCGCAGATTTTTCATCCATGATGATCACCGGGTTTCCGGAACGTACAAAGGGTTTATATAATTTTTGCATCTGGGCGGTAGCTCTATCTGAACTTGATCCGACAACAATGCGCTCCGGCTTCAGGAAATCGTCCACGGCAAAACCTTCGCGCAAAAATTCCGGGTTTGAGACTACGTCAAATTTACATTTAGCATGCTTTGCAATGGCCGAATGTACTTTCTCCGAAGTCCCCACCGGGACCGTGCTCTTATCTACAATAACCCTGTACTCCGTGATTATTTTACCGATTTCATCCGCAACGCCAAGGACGTATTTCAGATCAGCAGACCCATCCTCATCTTCGGGCGTAGGTAGCGCCAGGAAGATAATATCTCCGTGATCGAGGCCTTCTTTTAGGGAAGTGGTAAAGCGTAAGCGATCTGCATTGATATTCCGCTCAAACAATACATCCAGGTGTGGTTCATAAATGGGGACCTCCCCATTTTGCATTTGCCTGACCTTGATTTCGTCAATATCCACACAAACAACTTCATTACCTGTTTCTGCAAGGCAGGTTCCTGTAACCAGACCAACATAACCTGTACCTATGACTGATACTTTCATCTAGAGAATTTTTTTAAATATGTGCAATTATACCCTGGAATATTTTATTGGCACGGACCGCCAAGGTTTCTTACTTGTTTTTGCCAGAATTAATTTGATTTTTTTCGTTTTACTTTGCGAAGGGCAAAAATAATAGCGGATTACCGGCTTACCAATTATTTCCGCCCAAAAACGTGAATCAAAGATCAAAACGCTTCCATGTGTACTTTGGTATTTAAAAAGATCAGATTCCCGGAACCCTGTGGGAAAGTCCCTGCCTGAACATATTGTCGCTAGCCAGTGCTGATCCAAAATCAGTTCCCCTGAATTTCATCCCGGGCACCTCGAGGCAACTAAAATGAACCCCCGACCGTGCTGATTTAAGTGCCAGTTTGTTACTATTTAGATTCTTCTCTGTTCCAGTGCTTTTTCTTCCCGGAAGCCCCAACTTTTGATTTAATCTTGTCCACCTTTCTACGAAGGGTGATCTTTTGTTTTAGGGTTGTAAAATTATAATTATACTTAAAGAAAATATAGCCCAATAAAAGAATTACCGCTACCAGGACCACCACCATTCCCAGGTTTCTCGCCGTACTGCCCAGGATTACAAACAGGACGACAAAAAGTAAATTAAAACATCCAATAATAAAACTCGCCTGTTTATGGCTGAGGCCCCAGAAATCAATCAATACGTGATGTACGTGGTTCCTGTCCGGTGAAAAAGGTGCTTTTTTATTGGCTATCCGGATCGCAAAAACCCTTGCGGTGTCAAAGAGAGGTACAATGAGTATACTGATGGCAATGATGGGCGCATTTTCAAGTAAAAAAGGAAGTTCTGTATACGATTCCGGTTTTAATGCAAGAAATTTAAGCGTTAACAAACTAATCACGAAACCAACTATGAGCGACCCTGTATCGCCCATGAATATTTTCTTATTGGCCGATATATTAAACCCAAAAAATGCCATCAGGATAGCATTCAGCGTGATGCTTATCAATGCAAAAAAATATTCTGCGGTCATATAAAATATGGTCGTGTAAATGATCATAATGACAATTCCCACTACCGATGCCAGGCCGTCTATACCATCAATGAGGTTATAGGAGTTGATAATGGTCAGCATCAAAAAACCCCCGATAACCAAATAGAGGTAATAGGGGATCTCGTTGATGTTTAAAAATCCGTTCAGGGAGTCAATCGTAAAACTTTCGTTCACCAATATAAAAGCTATGGCCACGACCTGCGCGATGAGTTTTGCACCAGGGGACAGTACCACCAGGTCATCTTTCATACCTACAATAAAAAGCACCGTAAGTCCGGGAATGATGTAAATAGCCTCATTGAAGTTTCCCCTTTCCTCGATGAAAAAAAGGGCAAATACAAGGGTATAAAAAAAAGCGATCCCGCCTAAGGTAGGCGTTTTGGTGCTGTGTGAACTCCGCTTGTTGGGATTGTCCATTAATCTTTTGTATTCAACGACTCCTATGATTTTAGGAATCGTTAAATAGGTGAGGAGAAAAGCCCCCATAAAAAGCACGACTGCCGTTTCTAAAAAGTGCAATGATTTTTTATTTGATCAAAAATAATTATAAAGAAGTCATTACAGGCAATAAAAAGGCCAAAATATGCATCTGTCAATCCATTGTGATCCATCAGGGTTGCAAATAAAATGGGCGTTAAAATTAAAAACATTCCCTGCATTAAAATGGATATGATATTTTTTTTAGAAGGAGATGTTCTCTTTCTTTGCATTAATAAATTTTTGCCTCAGTGTAAAATAACCGCAATTATGAATGAGTTTTTAGACCAACTAAACTTCAATTTCAGCGAAACCTTTTCGTTTCCGAATTACCTGTTGAATATTGCCATTTGTGCGCTTTTGCTCTATGTACTTTCCCTTGTTTATATTAAATTCGGCAGATCCCTCTCAAACCGTTCGCAATTGTCCCGGGTCCTTATACTTGTTGGCGTAACTACTTTTATAATTATCAGTATCGTAAAGTCTTCACTGGCACTTTCCCTTGGTTTGGTAGGAGCGCTTTCCATTATCCGGTTCAGAACAGCCATTAAAGAGCCCGAGGAATTGGGGTACTTTTTTATTGCCATAGCCATCGGCCTGGGTTTGGGGGCTGATCAGATATTTCCCACTTTGATCGGGGCCATTGTGTTATTTGGGATCATTATCCTGTCTAACAGCAAAAAGAATGCGTCGTCCATCAACCAGAATTTAATCGTGAATTTAAAAGGCCTACATAAAGAGGACGCATTGGCAATGCAG
>DATGCB010000277.1:0-11484 GCA_035312365.1 Eudoraea sp.
TAATAATTATACGGTCCGCCCCACCCCTCCCGATGCGAAAACCAAACTGCGATTTAACTGGAATGCAGGTATTGGCCAGGATCCTTTTGACCATGGCACCCTTTACTTCGGGAGTCAGTTTGTCCACAAGAGCACCGATAAAGGGCTCACCTGGGAAGTCATCTCACCCGATCTCACAACTGACGATCCCGAAAAACAGAAACAAAGTGAAAGCGGGGGGCTAACCATGGACGCCACCGGTGCGGAAAACCACTGTACCATCCTGGTCATAGAACCTTCAAAAGCGGAGCAGAATATGCTGTGGGTAGCTACGGACGATGGCCGTGTTCATTATACGATCAACGGGGGTTCGGACTGGGTGGATGTCACCCCGAATATTAAAGGGTTACCCCCGGGCAGCTGGATACCGCAAATCAAGGCGTCCGCCAGGAACAAAGGTGAAGCTTTGCTGATAGCCAACGACTACAGAAGATTTAATTATACCCCTTATGCATTCCGGACCAGGGATTATGGGAAAAGCTGGCAGCGCATTGTGGATGGATCCGATGTAAAAAGTTATACACTGTCCATCGTTGAAGATCCCGAAAATCCGAACCTTATGTTTCTGGGTACGGACGATGGGTTGTACATTTCATTTGATGCCGGGAATCAATGGCAAAAATGGACCGAGGGTTACCCCACGGTTTCAACCAAAGACCTGGTCATTCACCCAAGGGAACACGACCTGGTTATTGGGTCCTTCGGACGGGCCGCATGGGTGTTAGACGATATCCGCCCATTACGGGACTTGGCTTCGGACATGGGTATTTTACAAAAAGACATCAAATTATTTCCTGCACCGGCAGCTTATCAGGCCTCCTACCAGCAACCCACCGGGAGCAGATTTGGGGCCGATGCCATTTACAATGCCGAAAACAGAAAGAAGGGGGCAATGATCACCTATTACCTCAGGGAAGGGAGAACTAAAGATCCGGAAAAGAAGGACCCAAAGGAATCAGACGATGTCGGGGATAAGGAGGTTTCAGAACAGGTTGAAGAAGGGTCAGATCAATCAGGCGCCCCGGATAAAAAAAACGGAATTCAGAAAAAAGATTCGGTGCAGTTCCAATTCTATGACGGAGCGCAATTAATACGTACCTTAAAATTCAGGACCCCCGAAAAAGCAGGTTTTCACAGGATCTATTGGGACATGGACGAAAAAGGGCCGCAAAGGCCTTCGCGTAAAATCAGCAAGAGTAAAAAAGAACCCGGAGGCGTAAGGGTAAAACCCGGCACTTACACCGTAAAAGTCACCCTAGGAGGTTTGTCAGATGAAACCACGTTGGTCGTAAAATCAGATCCCCGGCTGCGCATTACCGATGATGCCATTGATGACGCATACAGGACGGGAAAAAAACTGGAAGAGTACACTCAAAAGGCTGCCGATGCCATGAAACAATTAGTGGAAAGTAAGGATGTGGCAAACAAATTTTCCAGGGAACTCAAGGCGTTGGACAAGGACAACTACAAAGATCAGATAAATGCGTCAGAGGCCATTGTAAAATCAATCGATTCCCTAATCGCCTTGTACCTGGGTAAGGAAGATAAACGCCAGGGGATCACCCGAAACCCCGAAATCACGGTGGTCGGGCGCCTGGGAGAAGCGGAATCATACGTAAGCACACGGCAGCAGGGAATGACAGCAACCGAGCAAAAGCTCATTCGGTTTGCTGAAGCAGCCCTGAACAATGCACTTCAAAAGACGAATACCTTTTTCAAAGATGCATGGAAAGCGTATAGAGAAGACATGGAAAAATTGCAGGTTTCACCTTTTAAGGAAGCCAGGGTGTTTCCCCTTGAGTAAAGCGTGCCTGGCTTTGAAAGAGTACGGCGGATTATCAGGATAATAACAGAACATCAATATAAAACAATAAGACACATGAAACAAACGGCTATAATACTGGCACTGATTTTTATTTGGGGTTGCAGGGAGGAAGAAAAGACCCATGGCATTGCAGAGACACTTAAATCTTACACCATTGAACAGATGATGGACAATGAGGCCATTGGCGGAGGTAGTTTTGCTCCGGATAATTCCAAATTACTGGTTTCCAGTAACCGCTCAGGGATCTACAACATGTACGCGGTACCGGTCTCAGGGGGAGACTTGTTGCCCATTACGGCATCTGATAGTTCCTCGGTATTTTCTATCTCCTATTTCCCGAAGGATGAACGGATTCTTTACAGGATGGATAATAACGGGGATGAAATCTTCCACATCCATCTAATGGATGAGGAAGGTCAGCACCGGGACCTCACTCCATACCAGGACGCAAGGGCAATTTTCTATGGCTGGGCAGCCGATGATCAAAGCTTTTTCTTTACTTCAAACAAGCGGGATAAAAAGTATATGGATCTGTATGAAATGGACGCAGCCACATTTACCGCTAAAATGCTCTACGAGAATAATGAGGGGTATACCATTGGGAGCCTGTCCGACGATAAAAACTATCTTGTTTTAAGCAAACCGATCAATACCAATGACAGCGATCTCTTTCTCTTTAGTTTTAAGGATGGAACGATCACAAAAATTAACGAGAATCAAAGCTCCAACAATGATCAGGACTTTTCACCGGACGGGACTGCACTTTATTATACAACGGATGACGGAGCAGAATTTGCCTTCCTGAAGAAATTCAACCTGGCAGATAAAACCCGGAAAAAAGTCATGGAAAAAGATTGGGACATTACAGGAAGCTATTTCACTGAAAATGGCACCTACCAGGTTACCTATATTAACCAGGACGCTAAAAATGTCATTGAGGTCATGGATGTGGCGTCCGGCAAGAAGATCGATTTGCCGTCATTTGGTGATATGGATATTACCAACGTAGGTTTTTCAGAAAATGAAAAACTGATGAGGTTTTATGCGGGGGGTTCACATACACCGTCGAATTTATATGTGTACGACCTGGAATCCAAAGAACAGACCATCCTTACCAATGTGTTAAATGAAGAAATCGAGGAAGAGCATCTCGTAAGGGCCGAAACCATACGCTATACATCATTCGACGGACTCGGGATCCCGGCTCTGTACTATAAACCACACCAGGCCCGTTCGGATAACAAGGTTCCGGCATTGGTTTGGGTGCATGGGGGTCCCGGTGGGCAGTCCAGGCAAAACTTCAGTTCGCTCATCCAGTATCTGGTGAATCATGGATATGCCGTCCTTGCCGTAAATAATCGGGGAAGCAGTGGCTACGGAAAATCATTTTATAAAATGGATGACCTAAATCACGGGGACAAAGACCTGAGGGACTGTGTGGAAGGAAAAAATTGGCTGGCCCAACAAGCAGAAATTGATGGCGACAAAATTGGCATAATCGGGGGTTCCTATGGCGGTTATATGACGATGGCAGCCCTGACATTCACCCCGGAAGAATTTGCGGTGGGTGTCAATATATTTGGCGTGACAAACTGGATAAGGACATTGCGCAGCATCCCGCCCTGGTGGGAGTCGTTTAAAGAAGCCCTGTACCTGGAACTGGGTGATCCCAACAGTTCGGATTCGGTCCGGCTAAGAAAAATCTCCCCCCTCTTCCATACAGACGAGGTCACAAAACCACTAATTGTACTTCAGGGATCCCAGGACCCCAGGGTACTGCAGGTGGAGTCTGATGAAATTGTGGCCGGGGTTCGTAAAAATGGAGTACCCGTGGAATATGTGCTTTTTGAAGATGAGGGCCACGGTTTTGTAAAGAAGGAAAATCAGATTGAGGCATACAGTAAAATTTTGGATTTCCTGAACACTTATCTCAGGGGTGACGCGGGAATCCCCATTAAAGACGGTGCATCCCCGGAAATAGTTGATGAATAATCATACTGAAGAAAAAGGCTTACATATTTATGAGGAGTATCGTATTAATTCTGCTATTTTTTGCAGGGAGCTTCCTGAATGCCCAGGAAACGGGAGACAACAAGTGGGGCGCCTGGTACATGTATTTCGGGAAAAATAAAATATCCGAAAATTTAAGCATTCATTCGGAAACTCAGTTAAGGTTGTACGAAACCACCCGAAATTTTAACCAGTTGTTGCTGAGAACAGGGTTAAATTACCAATTGAACCCGGATGCGATGGCCACTTTGGGCTATGGTTACATCATTACGGACGGTAGCTTTGCGGAATTTCCAAATGAACGGAACACCCGGGAACATCGTATATTTGAACAGTTTATAATAATAAACAAGGTGGGCGAATTTCTGTTAGAACACCGTTATCGCATGGAGCAACGCTTCCTGGATTTTGGTGCCGATAATGATATCCAGCACAGGGCAAGGTATCGGCTTCAAATTACGCTCCCCCTGACAGATATCTTTTTTATAAATGTGTATGACGAGGTCTTTTTAAATCTTCAGGATACCATTTTTGGTCAAAACAGGTTGTATGCTGCCGTGGGCATTCACATATCCCACAACATCAGCATTCAAATAGGCTATTTAAAAAATCATTTTAATACGATCAATTTTGACCGGTTGCAGATAGGAGTCTCTTTTAATCCCGACTTAAGGGGGATATTCAATAAGGCCGTGGATGAATCTTCCAATTGAAACTTTATAGCGTCCGGAAAGTACTCATTTCCGGAATTGATGCAAATCTTATACGGGAAAAATAATGAGCGTAGTGCCAGCCATAAACAGAAAATTCCATTGTTATGAACTTACAAAAAGTAACTTTTAAAAATAAGGACGGACAGGAACTGTCAGGACGCCTGGAATTACCGGTTGACCGGCATCCCCATAATTATGCGCTCTTTGCACACTGCTTTACGTGCAACAAGAATCTGTTGGCGGTAAAGACAATCGGGAAATCCCTTACGAACCAGGGATTTGCCGTTTTGCGGTTCGATTTTACCGGATTAGGTGAAAGTGAAGGTGAATTTTCAGATACAAACTTTTCAGGAAACGTAGGGGATCTGGTGGCAGCTGCAGATTTCCTCAGCAAAAACTACCAGGCACCAACACTGCTCATTGGCCACTCCCTGGGTGGAGCAGCCGTTATTTTTGCAGCTTCCCATATTCCGGGAGTAAAGGCGGTTGCAGTGATAGGGGCACCTTCCAATCCGATCCATGTTAAGCGCTTACTCAAAAGCAGTATTGAGGAAATCAATTCAGCGGGCAAGGCGGTAGTTGATCTGGGGGGGCGGGCATTTACGATTAAAAAACAATTTTTAGACGATTTGAATACCAAATCATTACCCGATACCGCCAAACATTTACGCAAATCCCTGCTGATTATGCATTCTCCCCAGGATGACACCGTGAGCATACACAATGCAGAGGAAATCTATGTGGCCGCCCATCATCCGAAGAGTTTTGTTTCCCTGGATGGTGCGGATCATTTATTGTCTGATCGAAAGGATTCAGCCTATGTCGGAGAGGTCATTGCCGTTTGGGCACAACGCTATCTCCATATTCCGTCTAAAACCAGGCTGACAACGAAACACCAGGTAGTGGCCAGCTTGGATGCCGAAGATACTTTTACCACACAAATGAAGTTGGGTGATCATTATATAATGGCCGATGAACCTATTGAATATGGTGGTAAAGACTTTGGGCCATCTCCTTATGAACTGGTTTCGGCAGGGCTCTCGGCCTGTACAGCGATGACCATCCAAATGTATGCCAGGAGAAAAGCCTGGGATGTGCAGAATGTCACTGTCCATACTTCTTATGGTAAAGACCATGCCAAGGATTGTGAAAACTGTGAGGGGGAAGGTGGTAAAATTGATACTTTTCACCGGGAAATAAAATTGAGCGGGGAACTCGATGAAAAACAGGTCAGTCGTATTCTGGAGATTGCTGATAAATGCCCTGTCCATAAAACCTTGCACAGTGAAACCCAGGTGGTCACCAAATTGGTGGAAGATTAATCCCTTGTACAATGACCGACAAACAGCATTCAAAGCACCTTAAAAATAATGGAAACAACCGATGAAAACGAAATTCTTAGACATTCATCTAAAGGGTACTCATTCGCTTGCTGATCCCAATGAGGTGGCACGGCCCTTTATAGAAATGGGTCACAGGCGGGTAAAAGTCACAGTTCGCTTTGAGGGAAAAACCCTTTCCTTCCATGGAGCAATACAAAAAAAAAGGAGCCTATTGCATGGCCTTCGGCAAGAATACCAAAAAGTTTTGGGCGTATTCCCCAACGATTATTTTCAGTTGCAATTCTTTGAGGACACTTCTACATACGGGGTAGGGATGCCCGAGGAGTTGGAAGCTGTGCTGTTGAGCGATAAACAAGCCTTCACCATTTTCAAATCATTTACCGCCGGTAAAATGCGGGGGATCATCTGTATGATCCTGGGTTATAAAAATCCGCAAACCAAAATTGACAAGTCGCTCTTACTTTGTGAAAATCTTAAGCGGGGCATCCGGAAGAAGCCTGAGTTATTAAAATCATTTTAAAATTAGGTTGATTTCCCCTCCAATATTATGTAACTTTCAGACATAACTTAAAAGCAAAATGATATGAAAAATATAAAACTGGCCATACTGGCCATCGTCTTAATTACGGGTTATAATTGCAAGGAAGCTAAAAAGGAGGCCGAAAAAGCTACCGATGAAATGGAGGAAACAGTGGAAGAAATGAATGAGGAAATGAATGTTAACAGCCTGCAATTCTCTATGGAACCTAAAAGTGACAGCACTGTTAAAGGCGTGGTCAATTTTACCCAGGAGGGCGAGATGGTCAAAATGACTGCCGAATTGAGTGGGCTTAGCGAAGGTGAGCATGCCATTCACATCCACGAAAAGGCCGATTGTTCTTCGGCGGATGGGACATCTACAGGTGGCCACTGGAATCCTACCTCCCAACCTCATGGCAAATGGGGCGCAGAAGAGGGTTATCATCGCGGGGATATCGGTAATTTCACAGCCGGCGCAGATGGCAATGCAACGGTAGAATTTTCGACCGACCAATGGTGCCTTGGCTGTGATGACAATTCAAAAAATATCGTGGGCAAAGCCGTTATTGTGCATCAGGGGGTTGATGACTTTACATCGCAACCCAGTGGAGCGGCCGGTGCGCGGGTAAGTTGTACAGGGATTATTCAGTAGCGGCCATACCCTAACAAAGACAGGCAAAACCTATATTTTATTCCCCCAAACAAGGTATCATGGATCTGGACGAACTGGTAAGACGCTTCCAAAAGAAAGACATTATTGCTTTTGAAAAGCTTTACGAGATGTATTGGGAAAACATCTGCGGTGTTGTACACACTATTGTCCGAAACAAAAATCTTGCGGAAGAGATCGCCCAGGATGTCTTTGCAAAAATATGGAACAATTCCAATTCATATAATCCATCCAAAGGCCGGTTTTTTACATGGATCCTCAATATCGCCAGAAATGCCGCGATCGATGAAATACGGTCAAAATCCTATAAAAACCAGAAAAAAAACCTTTCCACAGATTACTTCGTAGGTATTCTGGAGCGCGGTGATGATTTAGACGCGAAGGTTGATACCGAGGGCCTTAAAAAACTCCTGAACAAATTAACGGAAAAGTGCATTCAGATGATCAGCTTGCTCTATTTTAAGGGGTATACACAGAAGGAAGCGGCAGAAGAACTGGCAATCCCTTTAGGAACGGTAAAAACCAGAAACAGAAGCTGTATTTCACAATTACGGGAAAATATTACGTTGAAATGGACATAGAAGCGTACATAGCGTCGGGAATACTGGAACTTTACGTGGCCGGAATGCTTACGGACGAAGAGAACATTGATGTGTACCGGTATGCAAAGGAATATCCGGAAATTCAACGTGAAATTGAGGCCATAGAAGCTTCAATACTTGCCTTGACCAGGACCGCAGCGCCGCAAATTACCAGAAAGAAAGGGTTTAATGATCTGAAAGTGCGTATAGGCCAACGGAAGGATACCACCGTGGTACAGCTGCCACGAGAAAAAACGAATTGGAGTGCTTACATTGGCTGGGCGGCGGCAATTTTGCTGGGGGCCGGTTTATTTTGGTTTTATACGGAAAGTGATCAGCTGAAATCCGAGATTGAAATTGTACGGGAGGAGAACGAGGTCCTGGAACAACAGATCTTTGAAGCCAGAAATTCCCTGGCCTCTTCCGAACGGTTGCTTGATGCGATCAGAGATAAAAATATCAATGTGATTCCTTTGGGGGGACAGGAAGTATCCCCCGATTCCTATGCAAAGGTTTATTGGAATAAAGACGAACAAAAAGTGTACATAGATGCCCTTGGGTTACCGGACCCTCCTGATGGCATGGTTTACCAGGTATGGTCCCTGAAATTATCTCCACTTACCCCTACAAGTATAGGGCTCCTGAGTGATTTTGCCACTGATGCCGAAAAGATTTTTGCCCTCGCCAATCCGAACGAATCTGAAGCCTTTGGGATCACCCTGGAACCAGATGGAGGAAGTGCGTTACCAACCATGGAGCAATTATATACCCTGGGTACCGTTTCCTCCTCCTAATGCCTGTTTTACTCCAGATCGCGGGAGACCCGGTGAATCCGCATAGCTTTTACCAGCCATCTTGGCAAGGGTTTGCCTGCAGGTCTTTTTTTTAAATTAATGTGGAGTCCCAATGACTTTATAAGGTGAACTTTATGTGTTTCCACCAGTTCGATCAGCGTACCGTCGGGGTCCTCTGTATAGCTGAAGTGTCCGGATGCATCACCCAATGTCAAAACTTTTGCTGCTGTCAACTGTAAAGGGATAACCCTACTCCCTGCACAGACTTCTCAATGCAGACATACCCCGGACATCAAAGCACAAATGAATATAACCCGGGTCTCCCCATAACCGATTTTCAAAAGTTTTATTGGGTACCCGGTCCAGGGAATGGACGAGCTCAATTTCACTTGGGCCAAAAAGGGCACTAAACCCTCCGGGCATCCTGTTTTCCGGTCTGAGAACCATTTTCTGAAGGAATTGTCTGCCAAGGTCCATGCCGGGCACTCCCACCAACCTCCTGTTTCATCCGAAACAATTTGGTCATAGCCAAGGACCCTTCCATAAAAGTGCACGGATCACGGCATATCAGAAACACTTATCACGGCCCCCATCACCCCTCCGGAAGCAAATTTTGTCCTGCAAAACTGATAAGGGTCTTCCACGATCTGCACCCAATTTTGCCAGGGATCTTTAAAATAGATAAATGAAGGGTATTGATCAGACGAATGTATTTTTGAAACGACGACATTATTTTGTCCCCGCACATTGGAATGTACCTCCTTTACATTGGCCGCCCTTATTTTCATTGCATTGATCCCCAAATCCCCCGGGGCAGGCTGTTCCCCTGGCGGACGTGGTGTTCTGTGCTTAAATTGCCAGATTTCCAGGCCGCCTCCACCCATTAAATTCATTGCCAGTAAGGCATATCTTTCCATGGGAACGCCATCTGTATATCTCACCATGAGCCTTGCAACAGACTCATCTTCGAACACAAGAATATCAAAGCCGAGCACTATTCGGTACCAGTTAAATACCCTTTTGGCATCTAAAACACCAATCCCCATCTGTTGAATACCGTTGATCATTAGCGTGGCTTAATATGGGCAACCTGGCCTAATCAGGCATCCGAATAAGACGGTTGTGCAAGGTTTTTAATTTAACCGCCGGATAACCCAGTTTAAAAAGGAATACCAAAAGTAAATTAGAAAGATTAACCCGCAGGTAGGAATTCCTTCGATATTTCCTGGCGGAAACTATCAGGTCTTTTTGAACGATTTTGTATGGTATTTTTTCATCTTTTAATCTTTTGAAAAATTCAAAATCCTCCATAATCACCTGGGATTCGTCAAATCCTCCGAGCGCATCAAAAATGGTCTTACGTATAAACAGGCATTGATCGCCTCCCCCCGTAAAAATTCCGTCCCTGCCGGTAAATGAGGCATTCATCTTTAAAAAGAGATTCTGCTTGTCAAAACGGTATGAAAAAAAACCTGCATCAAAGCCCCCATCCAGGGTTTCCCGGATATCTTTAAAAAAAGATTCGGGCGGCAACACATCCGCATGGAGGAATACCAGGGTATGCCCGGTTGCTTTCAAAGCTCCTGCATTCATCTGTACTGCCCTGCCTTTTTCTCTGCATTGAAAACAGATGATCCCCGGATCCATTTTTTCTTCCTGCGGATTATCCCTGCATTCCCTGGATCGCGCAACAATTATTTCGATAGGGTGGCCCTGCCCGATTTTAAGCAGGTAAGGCAGTAAATTTTTCAGATTTTCGCCTTCATTATGGGCGGGGATAATCACACTTATCATGGGTAAATTACTGGTGCAGTTTAGAAACCTGTGCCTGTGCCACGCTGACGGAAATTAAATTCATACAATAATACTATTTTAATACAGGAATTTAACCCTGGTACATAATTTACACCAAACAGATTCCCTCTGATTGGTTCAGGAAAGGATAAGAATTGCACCACTTTTCGACCAATTATAAAACCTGGAACCATTAATTTTCGTAAGTGAAGTATCTCTAAGACCAAAAGTATGGCATACTACCTGATCATGTACTGCGTTTTGTCGGCATTGTGCAATACGCAGGCACCCCTATCCAATACACATATATCAGATGTGCAAACCGACTTCAATCGGCTGTCCGAAAAATTCGTCAGGAATCTCATGAATGGAAGCAGCACAAATGACATCCGCGCCCGGCTTTACACTACAACTCCTGAAGAATTGGAAGAACAATTAAAGACCGACCAGCAAAAATTAGCTTTTTGGGTAAATATCTATAACGGTTATATCCAGGTAATCCTCTCGGAGCATCCTGAATTTTACAGCGATCGCAGGGCATTTTTTAAAAGGGAACAGATCCCGATAGCCGGCAGGCTTATTTCATTCGCCAAGATTGAACACGGAATCATTCGGGATTCACAATGGGAACTGGGACTGGGAAGGATTGGAAAGTGGTTTCCGGACGCCTTTGAAAGAAAACTGCGGGTAGACGAACGGGACTACCGAATTCACTTTGCCCTCAATTGCGGGGCAAAGGATTGTCCGCCGGTAGCCGTTTATGAGGCTGAACAATTGGATAGTCAATTTAAGAAAGCCACCGCACAATATCTGCGACGCACCTCGGAATATAGTGAAGAAAAAAAACAGGTTGCAGTGACATCACTATTCAGTTGGTTTCGGGGAGATTTTGGAGGCAAAAGCGGTATAAAAGAAATCCTCAAATCATTTCATATTATTCCTCAAACAAATGATATAGACATCACCTATAAGAACTATGACTGGACACTCGACCTGCATAATTTTGCCGAATTGTAATATTTGAACATGCATTTTAAAAGGCCTCGTTGATCGTAAAATAGAGGTTGCCACCCTCAGAGGACAATCCATAGTCAACACGGAGCCGCACACCTTCCTTCTTGTTCAGAATGTACCGCAGCCCGGCGCCATAACTGGTTTTAAACCCTGATGAGAAAAGACGGGAAAAACGGGACGCG